>VFKH01000012.1 GCA_009885615.1 Parachlamydiales bacterium | reverse complement strand
CAAGCTTTTCATCGCCGATGGTACTGCACTCAAGAGTGTGGGAGAGTAGGTCGTCGCCAAGTTCTTTTTACTTTCAAACCCTTAGCGGGAACACTGCTAAGGGTTTTTTTATACCATTTTTTAAGTTGGATTTTATCCCAAGTTCGTTCTAATTTTATCGACAAATTAGGATATGTTTTCTCAATTTGAATATAATAAATCGGTCTGAGTTTTAGGTTTTTTTCCTTAAGAAAAGGTATATTTTCTGTAAGAATGTTAAGTAGAACTTTTTACTTTACCAATAAGCTTTATATATTTAGCATACCTTAAGATCTTATGTGGACAGCTCTTATACTCATGGCGGGGCATAGCAAGCGATTTGGAGGAGATCTTCCAAAGCAATACCACCTGCTAAAAGGTCGCCCCGTTTATTTATATACTCTCGAGGCTTTGCAGCGCTCTCAGTTATTTAATCATATTATTTTGGTTGTGAGTCACTATTATAAAGGCATTCTTGCTCATGAAGGGGTAGAGATTATAGAAGGGGGTAAAACGCGTAGGGAGTCATCTTATAGAGGTCTTTTAGCATGCCCCCCCTCTACAGAGTATGTTTTGATTCACGATGCGGTTAGACCCTTTGTTAGCCAAAGAATTTTAGAGGATAATGTGGAAGCTGCTCTCAAATATGGGGCTGTGGACACCTGTGTAGAGAGTCCTGATACCCTTGTAAAAAGAGAAGGGGAGTTTTTACTAGAGATTCCCCCTCGTGAGCTTTATTTAAGAGGTCAGACCCCTCAAACATTTGCCTATAAAATTATTAGAAAAGCGCATGAAGAAGCTCCTTTTTTTACTGAGCATGTAGATGATTGCCGCCTTGTTTTAGAAAGTGGAGTACGCCCCTATATTGTAAGAGGAGAAGAACATAACTTTAAGATAACAACGTTACAGGATTTACAGAGAGCTGAAAATCTATGAAACCGGTTATTGTTATTTTTGATGAAGCCCCTCATTTCTTAGATCATCTAGCACCACTAGCTATTTGGTTAGGGATACCTCTTCTAGTGATCTCTTTTAAAGACTACACCCTTGTAAAAGAGTATTATCCGGAGGCTGAATGTTACTTTGCTAAAGGAAAAGAGCTTGTTCTAACAGAGCTTTTAAAAAAATATGATCTTATTCTTTATAGTACTTTCAATAGGAAAGCATTCGAAAAAGAGGTGGGCAAGGATATTAAAACTGTTTTTGTTCCACATGGTAATTCAGATAAAGATGTGCGTAAAGATTTTCAAGATGAGGAGATGGTATTTATCTATGGCCAAAGGATGTATGATTTCCTGGGGCCTAAGAACTATATAACAGTAGGTAATTATAGAAAAAAGTATTTTGCTAAGAAAAAGTACGCCTCACCGCTTAGCTTTACTCTGAAGCAAAAAACTATTCTATATGCTCCTAGTTTGGGCTCTTTCAATCCAGAAGTTTTGAGGGTGCCTCATTATCTTAATTTAGTTATTAAGCCACATCCCTTTTTTGAAAGGGAGCGAAGAGGTCTTTTTACCTCGATTTCCTTAAAAGCCAATATACAAGTGTTAGAAGATTATCCGCTTGTCTACCCCCTTTTAGAGGAAGTAGATGTTTATTTGGGGGATATCTCATCCCTGGGCTATGATTTTTTAAGTTGTGATAAACCTCTCTTTTTTATAGGAGAAGAGCCTCTTTACTCACATCGCTTTGGATTTAGGATCTTAGAAGATATATATAAGGAAATTGAAGGCAATAGTGATTCCCATCAAAAAGAACGGCAAGATGGATACGCATACACCTTTGCACCGGTACCTTCAAAAGAACATGTCTACGCACGTTTAAGAGAATATTGTGAAAGTTGATTTTTGGAAGACAAAAAGTCTGTATGAATTAAATACTTGGCAAACAGAAGGTCTTGCTAAAGCACTCAAGGATCTTGGCGTAGAAGTGCGTTATATCGATGAGGAAAGTCATTATATTAGGTCAGCCCTGCAGAGGCTTTGGAGCGAGCCTCCTAGGAGGATACTCTCATTTGCCGCCATACCTTTTATAAAGAATTTGAAATTAGATATCCCTCATCTTCAGCTTCAATCCTTACTGCCAGCTATCCCAAAAGAGGTTATTACACCCCCCATAGCTAAAAAAGGCATCGCTTACTTTGGTAGTTATCGTGATAATGAGAGTATCAATAAAAATTTGTATCAATTTTTTTCTACTAGAATTATCGAAAAGATAAGAGTCTCTTTAAAAGAGTGCTTGGAGGGGATCCCTCCACAAGAAGCTTTTCAGGAAGAAGCGGATAAAATGCTCGGCGTAGATGGGGAAGCAGTTTATTTTCTTATGGACTATCTTGTCAGATCTCTTTTAGCGAAGAAGATGCTGCAAAGCTTTGATTCAGTAGCAATCTATGGATCTATGCTTTTACCAGAGGACTACCGCTCCCTATGCAAAGGTTCATGGGAAAAGTGGGCATGCACTTACCCACATTTCTCCTATCATGGCCCCCTATCAGCACCAGAAGTAGTTAGTGCTATGAGTGGATATGCTCTTATTTTAGATCCAACACCTGGATACTCAGCCGTTTCTTTAAGGCTCCTACAAGGCTTAGCCTCTGGAGGCGAGGTTCTTACATATAGAAACCCTCTTGTGGAGAGCTATTTTGGAAGGGGAAATGGAGTAAGCTATGTAGGCGAAGATCCTTTGCCCCAAAATATTGAAGAAGGGCAGGCTATTTTAAGGAAGTTCTTTATATGGGAAGTACGTGCAAAGGAGATATTAGATGGTATTAATTAATTTAGTAGGACGTTTTAATGGCGCTGGTGTTGAAAGTGATATAAAAATTTTAGAACACGTCCTCACAAAGATGGGACATAAAGTTACCTGTACAAATACAGTAGAAAAATCCCGCTATTTTGCGATCCATAAGAAAGTACTCTTTGATGTTAACCTATTTATAGGGTCTCCTGAACCACTTTATTTTCCTGTTGCCAAAAGAAATATTTTGAAGCCTAATCAGGAAATCATATGCTCCTTAGAAGGACTAGATGCTGTTTTTACAAAAACACGCTATGCAGAAGGTATCTTTCAGAAAAAAGGGATCAAAACTCATTATATAGGATTTAGCTCTCTTGATCGCTTTTTACCTAATAGCGTTAAAGAACCCTTTATATTACACACCACAAGCCGTAGCCATTTAAAAGGGACGCCCTTAGTTATTGAAACATGGAAGAAATACCTCGATATGCCACCTCTTGTTATACTAATTTCCCCTATATTTAAATCACTGATTATTGATTTGCCTCATGTGACATGGATAAATACCTTTTTACCTGAAGAAGAGCTCCTACTTCTGCAAAATCGTGCTCTCTACCATCTCTGCCCAAGCTATACGGAGGGTTTTGGTCACACTATAGGAGAAGCACTTTCTACAGGAGCCTTGGTAATCACAACAAATGCCCCTCCTATGAATGAGCTGGTTACTGAAGAGCGCGGTGTTCTGATACCATGGACTAATGCTACACCCTCAGGTATGGGAGAGGCTTTTTATTCTAAACCTGAGCAACTCCGTGAGGCTGTTTTACGTGCATTTTCGCTTAAGGATAAAAAGCAAAGGTGCCTACAAGCTCGTAGATTTTTTGAAAATCTTGAAAATTCTTTAAAACAGCACTTGTCACCTCTCCTATAAATTAATTTTTCATTTATATGTTTAATTATTAGTAATATAGATCAGTTTCTCATGACAAAAAATAGACTCATCCTGTACTAGGGGGCTTGGGATTAATCTCAAACTCACTTCCACAGGAACTCTTTGAAATTAATCAGCCCACTAAGGGTCCCTTAAGAAAACCAGCGCTATTAGTGCAAGAAGTAGATTACTATTTCTAGAAATCGTTGAATGAAGGTCTTCTTATCTCAGAGCCCCTATTACATCTTTCTACAAGGGGAAGATCCATTTTAATAAGTGGGCATCTAGGTTCTTTTTCTTTTGACTGGGCAGATTTTCTTATCGCACTTTAAAACCTTATAGAGGAAAGTAGGGTTCTAAGGGATACTGACTTAAGTAAAATATAGAAAGGGATAGAAAAACTACCCCTTAAACACTAGAATCTTATAGAGACCAAAAGCTTTTGCTAGCTTTTTTAACCTGTTTTTTAGCAGGTAATTTTGCTGGTATTTTTTTCTTAGCAGGTGCTGTCTTAGCAGGTGCTGTCTTAGCAGCTGTTTTCTTAGCAGCTGTTTTCTTAGCAGGTGTTTTCTTAGCAGCTACTTTTTTAGCAGATTTTTTTTGCTTACTAGTACTTTTACCTTTAGGTTTTTTATCTTCAGCAATAGATTCTTTACGGTATACTTTAGCTAACTTCTCTAGCTTAATTGTACTTGTACGAACTCTTTGTGCCGCTGCTTTATTACCTTTTTCTGATTTTTCTAAATCATGAGTAATATGGGCCAAAAGCTCATATACCTCTTTGATTGTATTTTTTAAAGCCATGTTAATTTCTCCTATCTTTAACGATTCTTATAAATAACAAGAGTTTAGAGTTTTTGCCAAAAGGCGCTATACCCCTTTCAATTTGCTACTTAAGATATCGTTAACTAAATATTGACTTTTTAGATATTTCGCAACAATTTTTATATTTTTTTTTATTTTATTTCAAAAAAGAGTCCTAAAATAATTTACCAAAACCCTTTTTTTTCTATATACTCGAGTAAAAAAGCCATGTTTAAACTCTTTTTTATTCTTACTCTCCCTTTTCTAAACTATCTGGCAGCTGATATAGCTCCTCTACAAGATAAAGCAGCCAGCCTCTATAGCCAGGGCCTGAAAGCAATGAACTGTAAAGATTATATAAGCGCTAAGAAAGCATTTTTAGAACTCCTCCAAAATTACAAGGCTCCGGCTAATATTCAGGAAGAGGCAGAGCTTCAAATCATAGAAGCAGAAATTAGCCTCCATAACTACCAAACAGCCAGAGTACGTATTAAAGCTCTTCTTAATAGGCCAGAACTTCCTTTTCTGCATTTTCGCTCCAAAATGCTCCTTTCACAACTTGAATTCAACGAACATCACATTCAAGAAGCTGCACGTATACTTAAGGAACAAGAAACCATCTGTGCTTTAAAAGACTGGCCTTTGCAGTACAAGATCCTCTATGCTACGATCGAATTACTTAAGGAATAGATGATGTTTTTTGCTTTTATGGGCTTTTTTGATACTCGTGATTGGTATTTGCAAAGCGGTACCCTGATTTTACTCCTTATTGGAGGATGTTCCTTGGTAAGTCTTACGATATTTATTGAAAGGCTTATCCATATTAAAAAAGCTGAAAGTGATAATGATGAACTTCTGATTGCTTTAAGGAAGCATATTGAGGAGGGTAATCACTCGGAAGCCATTCGTGCCTGTGAAGAAATAGGAGGTGCTGTCAGCCGTATTTTACAAATTGGGTTAGCCCTCCATCATCAGAAACGTGATCGCATTGAAAACAGCATGCAAATCAAAGGCCTAAGTGAGATTGCCTCTTTAGAAAAGAATGCTAAAATTCTTTCTATTATCGCAACTCTATGTCCTCTTCTGGGGCTACTGGGCACTGTCATGGGCTTTATTCACGCCTTTGCTGAGATGAGGCTGAGCGGATTAATGGACATTTCCACTAGTCGTATTGGAGAGGCCTTAGAATACGCTCTTATAACGACAGCTGCAGGACTTGTGGTGGCTATTCCAACTATTATAGCTTATAATTATATTGTAAGCCGTATCGAGGGTCTGGTCTTGGAAATGCAGATTACCTCCTCCGAAATCGTTGATCTTATCGAGCACCAACAAGATTATGCATTTTAAACCACGCCTTAAACATCAATTTAACATGGTTGATTTAACAGCCCTTGTGGATATTATTTTTCTTCTGCTCATCTTTTTTATTATCACCTCCGATATGCTCCCTCTTAAATCACTTAATATTGAAACCCCTGAAATCCGTCAAGATAGCCTCCCATTAACCACCCAGATGGTTGTTTTTATGAATAAAGAGCACGATATCTTTGTAGGCAAGGAAAAGCAGAAAGTCCTTCTGGCAGCTCTACCAGCTATACTGCGCAAGAGGCTTTTACTTCTTCGGGAAACAATGCCTCATGCTAAACCAACTATTGTTTTAAATGTGGATCGTTATGTTAATTACGGTACCTTTTTAAAGCTTTTCTATGAAGTTCAAGACCTGGGACTTACAATTAGGCTCTCTTATCAAAAGGAAACTTATGCTGAGATTTGAAAGAAAAGGCAGAGCCCTTGAGTTACGCCTCTCCTGCCGAGGGCAAAACAAGAAAAAGCTTTTTAAAGCCTTTTTTATTGCGACTGTATGTCATATGCTTTTCTTCTCCATCTTTTTTATTCATATAGCGGCTGACACATGGAAAATTCTATCGCCTCCTATTCTAGCCTATGTGGATGAAGATCCAGGAGTTAACTAATGATCCTGCTTAGTCCTTTGGTCATTATTACATTTTATTTCCTAGCGTTTATGATCTTTCTTATCATTATTTGCTTTATCAAGCGAAAAAGAAATAAATTCTCCTATCCTCTTTTTTTTAAACTCCTTATCTGTGAGTTCTGCAACTCTGCTTATATAGATAGCCAGATTAAAACAGTCACCCGCTGTCCTCTTTGTAAATCTCTTAATAAAAATAACCGCCACAAACGCTCCTAACATGAGTGGGAATTCCCTTCTTAGGAGAAGGCCGTTAAAGTAATAGACTATTTCTGGAAAGATCTAGGGGGATGTCTCTTTAATAGAATTCTTGCATAGGGGATATTTTGAAAAAATTTAATGTAAAAGTGATGCTTTTGTGGAGGTGTCATGAAATACACTCAAATAGAGAAATTTCCTGATCGGGCAATTTCGCAGATAACAGGGGTTAAAAGAAGTACATTTAAAAAATGGTCGAGATCTTAAGAGAGGGGAATGTGAAGAAAAAACCTCGAGGAGGAGCTTAAGAGTAGGTTGTCGATGGAAGATCGGCTACTTAGGATGTTAGAATACATTAGGGAATATAGGACTTATTTTCATATAGCAACAAGGCCTATCAATATAACCTATCTGAAACTGCATTTTTTATGATTCCTACAGAATGGACAACATGAATAGGGTGTCGAAGGATAGCTTCTAAGCATAGCTCTCCAAGGCGTTTTTTCATCTAGAGAAGGAATAGGGAGTAATAGTTAATTTCAGCTGTATAAAATCACAGCCACAGAAAAATTGCCAATAAGGATCTTCTAGCTGGATTTTAAAAGCGCCCTCATCAGATAGTCCCTGGCTAGATTGCAGTATTAAAAGCCTGGCTAACTGAGTCGGGTAGGCTTTGCATGAGAACCTTTAGTACTTAAAAAGCAAAGTTACAGTGCTTCTTTAAGAATATCTCCATCGATTAGGCCCCCATGCGATAAGGGGGATGTGGGGTTTGAGTTGAACCAGTTACTTATATTCAAAGAGACTGCTTTGTCTAAAATCTAATGGTTTTTTCAACGTCATAAAAAATAGACTTATCCGAATGATAGTTTATTTAAAGAGCTTTTAGTGCCGTTTTCAGGGTTAACCAATATTTTAAAAGCATTAAGTATGGAATCCATACCCTTTTTATAAAAGGCTCTTGGCAAAAAGACCATTCAGCCCTATTATTAACTCCTTAAAAAGGACCACCACATGAAAAAAATTTTCTTTTTGCTGGCGTATATTTCCAGCACAAGACTTTTTGCCCAGGATTTAGAACCAACTGCTCCGGCTCAAAGTATATGGCCTACTGTCTCAATGGTAGTAATTGCCGTTTTCTTCTTCTATTTCATACTCTGGAGACCCGAACAAACACGTCGTAAAAAAATGGAATCCGTAAGAAGTTCTATGAAGAAAGGCGATCGTGTTACAGCTATGGGTATTATAGGTACTGTGGTAAAAAATCCTGAAGGACCTACTGTTATCTTAAAGATGGTTGATGGATCCCAGATTGAAGTACTTAAAGCCTCTATTTCTGAAGTCCAGCCCTCTACAGAAAGCGAGCCGGAAAGTTCTTCTAAGCGCGTAGAATTACCTAAAGAGTAACTCACTTAAAGCCCCTAAGGATTAGGGGCTTTAAGCTATAAAGCACTTGCTGTATAGATAATCCTTCAGAGGGTGCATTTCTTAAGAAATCATCCTTTGGGTGAATAGGGTTATCGAGCTCTTTTAAGCTCACAACCACCTTGTCGATTAAAGAGGAATCAAGCCTAAGGTAATATAAATTATACCTTTAACTGCCGTTTTAGGTTAGTAGATGTCTCGAAGATAACGACCTTGTTTACGTAGATCCTTAAGGAATAGGTGTGCCTTATCCAGATCAAAGCCTCCTTCATTTTGAGCAATTTTAATAAGTGTTGCCTCAACATCTTTAGCCATAGATGAGGCGTCACCACAGACGAAGAAATAGCTGCCCTTTTGGAGCCATTCCCAAAGCTCAGGAGCTTCTTTAAGCATCAAGTTTTGAACGTAGATCTTCTCTTCTTGGTCGCGAGAAAAGGCAAGAGAAAGCTTTAAAAGATTTTTTGAAGAAAGGTCCATCCAAAAATCCTCATATAGGAAGTCAGTAGCGCGTTTTTGTTCACCAAAAAAGAGCCAATTAAGGCCGGAATGATTTTCAATAAACCTTTTTTGCATAAAACCGCGGAAAGGGGCCACACCCGTTCCTGGGCCTATCATAATAAGATCGGCTTCATGGTGAGGAATAGTAAAGTCTTTTGAGGGTTGCAGATATATAGGAACAGCTTCCGGCTGCATATGACATAGAAAATGAGTCCCCACCCCATTCCTTAAATACCCCCTAGACTTATAAGAAGTAACCACTACGGTAAGATGGATTTCATTTGGGAAGGCCACTTGGGCGGAAGCAATTGAATAAAAACGAGGTAAAAGAGGTGGGAGAAGATCAGCGATTTCTTGTGCTGATAGGGACATAGGGTTATCAAGAATATAATCCCATAGTTCATAGTCTTCAGGAGCTTTAAAGTCTCTTGGGACGCGTGTAATACTCACATGACTTTTAAAGTAATTCCTTAAAGAAAAGCAAAGGCCTGTTCTTTTGCAGATGATAATTTCATTACCATTAAGACGAAGAGCCTGAAGAGTTTTTTCTATAAGGAGGGGGTCGTGAGAGGGGAGGATAGCAATACTATCTCCCACTTTGTAGGAGATTCCAGAGCCAGCAATATTTAAAATGATATGCCAGGTCTCTTTTAATGATCCTGGCATACTTAAAAGAAAACGATCTTCGATCTTTGCTAAGAAGGGGGAGGCCTTACTGTACAATGCCTCCTGGCTAACCAAGCTTAGATAGCTCTACTTTGAGCAGTTCTACGATCGAGGTAGCTTTCTTGGTAAATTTTGATTTCTTCTGTATGAACCACCCAGGCAGCCCCTTTGCGTGTAGCTTTCATATGACCGCGACGTGTGGCATAATAGATCTTTTGTGCAGGCACACTTAGCATTTTAGCTACTTGACCTATAGAAAAATAACCCAGGCTGTTATTGAAAAGCAATTCACCATTGAAAATGGATTTTGAGCGAGAATACTTATTCTTCTTGTAATGATTAAGATCATCGACATCAATTTCCCAACGTGTTTTTTTAGTTGCCTGCAGCTTATTTTGTTTAATAGCTACATAAATAGCTTGACGCGTTACATTATTTAGCTTAGCGGCTTCTGTAATTGAAATGAGTTTTTTTTCGTTTGTAGAGGTCATAGCAAGCTTTTCTCCATAAAATTAGTTCCTATTTAAAGAAATATTATGAAGAATGGAGCTATTTCTTGCAAGCGAATATTTTAAAAAGAAAAACCTCTTCCTTATTGACAAAGCTGGGTGGGAAAAGACACAATATATGGTTATTATGACAGTACGCGTACGTATAGCCCCCTCTCCTACAGGAGACCCTCATGTAGGCACAGCTTACATGGCTCTTTTCAATAAAGTTTTTGCTCGTCATTTCTCGGGTCTATTTATTCTTCGTATTGAAGATACAGATCAGACAAGAAGTCGCCCGGAATATGAGAAGAATATTTATGAGGCGCTTTCTTGGTGTGGCTTAACCTGGGACGAAGGGCCAGATATTGGGGGTCCTTATGGACCCTATAGGCAATCTGAACGTTATGATATATATAGACAGCATGCAGACATATTATTGCAAAAAGGAATGGCATATCATTGTTTTGCCACGGCCGAAGAGTTAACAGAAATGCGCGAAGTTGCTGCTAAAATGGGCAAGAAACAGGGGTATAATAGATGCTATAGAAGCCTGACCTCTGCTGAGGTAGAGGCACGCATACAAATAGGCGATCCCTATGTTATTCGACTGAAAGTACCCTTAAGCGGCGAGTGTGTTATCAATGACGGGATTAAAGGGCGCTCGGTATATCCGTGGGCTGATGTCGATGACCAGGTGCTTATAAAATCGGATGGATTCCCAACCTATCACCTTGCAAATGTTGTAGATGATCATTTGATGGAAATAACTCATGTAATCCGTGGGGACGAATGGCTCTCTTCTACGCCTAAGCACATCTGCCTTTACGAGGCTTTTGGCTGGGAACCACCTGTTTTTATGCATATGCCATTACTCCTTGGTAAGGATGGTAAAAAGCTCTCTAAGAGACGTAATCCTACTTCTATTTTCTATTATCGGGATACAGGATACCTTCCAGAAGCTTTTATTAATTTCTTAAGCTTAATGGGATATAGCATGGCAGGTGATAAAGAGATCTATTATCTAGATGAATTTATCAAAGAGTTTGATCCAAAGCGCATTGGGGTCTCAGGTGCCATCTTTGATACACAAAAGCTCGACTGGCTGAATCAGCAATACCTTATTACAAAGATACCTGAAAAAAAACTCTGGGATCGCTTACAAGAATGGCAGTTTAATGAAACCTTTATGAATAAACTAATGCCTCTTGTACATAGCCGTATTAAGACTTTTAGTGATTTTATACAGCTTTGTGATTTCTTCTTTATTAATCAGATCCCTTTGAATAAAGAGGCTCTTTGTCCTAAAGACATAACCGAGCTTCAGGCAGCAAGTGTTTTGCAATCAATTATTTGGAATATGGATGAAACTGAAGACTGGGGGCGCGCTGGTATTGAAAAAGCTTCTCAAAGAGCTGCTGAAAAACTGCATATTAACCACCGTAAAGTGGTAATTCCTATTCTTTTCAATGCGATTATGGGTAAAACTTTTGGACCACCGCTCTATGATTCTGTGGCTATTCTAGGTAAGGATCGTACTCGTGTGCGTCTCATGAGAGCAATTGAGTTTCTAGGGGGACTATCATCCAAAGAGATAGACTATCTGCGCAATACCGTAACAACCTCTACATGAGATGTCTGCGGAAACATATCAAAGGGTTTGCAGCTATCTAATGTAAACCCTTCTAGCCTTTTAATATCTCTTTGAAGAGTTGATGGATTACAAGAGGTGTAAATAATAGTCCTTGCTTTTGAGTGGAGAATATTTTGTAAAACCCTCGTATCAGCCCCTGTCCTTGGTGGATTAATAAGGACAAGATCTCCAGAAATAACAGCATTTTCCGCTTTTTGTGCTTTAAAAAAGACATTTTCAATGCCATTTTTTAGGGCATTTCGTTTAGCAAGACGTATGGCCTCATTACTTAGTTCGATCCCAAAGACCTTTTCGGCAAGAGGAGCATTGAGTAAGCTCGTAATGCCGACACCACAGTAGAGATCGGTAATGATTACAGGATTTTCTTTCGCAACAAGGCTTTTAATATAATGATAGAGATTAAGGCTTTGCTCCGGAAAGTTTTGACAAAAAGCCTTCGAAGAAACCTCTATAGAAAGGGAGTCTATTAAAAAAGGCCCCTCTTCTTTAAAGTGGGGGATCTCTTTTAACAGCTTGTCTGAAAAAAGAAGGCAACGATCTATAGGCACAAAGGTGCAGTTGTCAATGCCTTTAAAGCCTAGGAGTCCTTGTTCATGACAAGGAGATATTTTTTTGCGATAATAAAGAGTTTTTGGGGCTTTTACAATTGGAAGAACGATAGGAAAAAGCTCTTTTAATTGAGCTTCTTTAACTCTTACCTGCTCTTCATAACTCATATGTTGAAGCTGGCAACCTCCACAGATCCCAAAATAGGGACAGGGAGGGGTGCGTCTTTCAGAGCTTTTTTTGATGACCTCCAGAACACGAGCCCTAGAGAATTTTTTATGGCGGCTTGTAATTTCAGCAGATACAACTTCATTTTCTATTGTGAATGGCACAAATATAACCTGACCCTGATCTAGGGCTAAACCATCACCTCCAAATACAACTTTTTCTATCTTCAGTTTCATAGGACACAAAAATCTTTGATATGTAGTTGGATATGGGGTTTGTTATGAAATTTATTAATTGTAGGAGTAAAAAGGATACGCAAAGGCTCTCTTTTTTTTAAAAGCCCTGGAAGGCGTTCCCCCATCCCAAAACCGATGCCCTCTAGAAGACGTTCTTCTTGTTCTAAATAAAATTTTATATGTGACTTTCCGGTGGCCTTTGCAGGCCAGCCTTGACGGACATCTGTATAAAAGAGAGGGGGAGGATTAGCATTGCCGTAGGGCTCTAGAAGGGCTAATAACTCCATGAATTCAAAAGTAAGATCCTTAAAATCAGCACGACCATCGATTTTAATTTTTGATTGTAGCGCTTCCAGTGGCAGATTTTCCTCTGTAATAGCTTGAAAGCGCTCAATAAAAGCTGGAATATTTTCTTCTAGGATAGTGAGCCCTGCTGCATAATCATGACCACCAAAATTAAGTAGGAGATCGCTACATTTTTTAAGGGTAGGCAAGAGAGGATACTCACGAATTGTACGTCCTGACCCCTTCCCTATACCCTTATCGATAGCTATAATAATAGACGGGCGGTTATAGCGTTTACAGATCTTAGTAGAGACAATAGCAATAACCCCTGAGTGCCATTGAGAAGAGCTGAGAATAATGGCTTTATGGTTTGTAAGAGAGGGGTTCTTTTTAACCATTTTATCGACATCTAGCATCACGCTATGCTCAATTTTTTGGCGTGTTATATTAAAAATCTCGAGTTCTTCAGCTAGGGATTCAGCTTCTTTAGGGTCTTTGATAAGAAGAAGCTCTACACCTTTACGAGGCTCTGCTACACGGCCAAGACTATTTAGGCGGGGGGCTAGTTTTGAGGCAATGGTATTGCTCGTAAGATCACTTTTTTCTATATTGCAAAAAGCCAAGAGTTTTATAAGGCCGACTCTTTGTGTAGAGCGTAGCTGTTGTAGACCATAACGTACAAGAATGCGATTTTCGCCTATTAGGCTGCCCATATCAGCAATTGTGCCTAGGGCAACAAGGTCTAGGTAGGATTTAAGATCAATTAGCCCAGCTAATGGAGATCCTTTCGAAGAAAGGGCATTTGTAAGAGCATGGGCTAGCTTAAAAGCAACCCCGACTCCAGTTATTTCCCGATTAGGGTAAGGAGAATTTAAAATTTTAGGATTTAAGGTTGCGAGGCAGTGCGGTAATTTGGCAGTAGGCTCGTGATGATCAGTGATGATAACATCTATATTCTGAGCAGCGACTTTTGCAATTTCTTTAGCGGCTGTGATACCGCAATCGACCGTGATAATAAGTTTGCAGCCCTTTTCTAGAGCAAAGTCGAGTGCATGAAGGATAAGGCTTTGTTTAAGAGCACTACGATTAGGGATGTAGTAGTAAATAGGGATACCAAGAAGTCCCAAAAAATCAGTAAGAAGAGCTGTTGCCGTCATTCCATCAACATCGTTATCTCCATAAATAAGAATAGCCTCTTTGCTGGCGGCCGCTTTTAAAATACGCGTAACTGCTTTATCCATATCGGGAAAAATCTCAGGAGGCAGCAGGTCAGGCAGTTGACCATAGAGATAGCTATGGACCTGCTCTTTGTTCTTAATTCCCCTAGATAAAAGGATCTCAGCAATGATAGGAGGGAATCCATATTCTTTGATTAAGGTAACAGACCCCTCTAGAGGAGAGGGGTAAATCCACAAGGGCGCTTTAGATCCGTTCAACCGATCCTCTTAAGATTTTTTAGATAAAAGAAAAGAAACCTTTTTTTCCTCATATTTATGTAAATATACAAGCAGAGGAGAGGCTACAAAGAGTGATGATAGGGTTCCTACAAGGACACCAATGGCCATCACCATTGAGAAGTCAAAGATAGACTTGCCTCCAAAGATAACGAGAGTTGTCAAGACAAGAAGAGTTGTTCCTGATGTCATAAGCGTACGGCTCAGGGTTGTATTGAGTGCCTGGTTAACAACATCTTTTAGATCCATTTTACGCTTAGATTTTAGATCTTCACGAATACGGTCAAAGATAATGATTGTATCATTAAGGGAATAACCAACAATAGTCATGAGGGCTGCAATAACTTGCAGATCAATTTGAAGAGTAATACCCATCACATTTAAGAGAGCGATACAACCGATTGTGATCACTAGATCATGGCCAAGACCTAATACAGCCGCGAGGCCATATTTAAACTCAAAGCGTATAGATATGTAGATCATAATGCAAAGAAGGGCCAGTCCAAGTCCAATAAGAGCTTGATCACGCATAGTATTAGATAGCTGGCCGCTCATTTGATTCCAGTTTTGATCGATGCTATCTAAGCTATCCTGAGTTATGACAAGTCCCTTGCTTTGAAGCGTCTCAACAACCCATTTAATACGAGGATTATTCTCAAAAGCGATAATTGCCCCAGAGGGTTCTATTTCCTGAGGAAGACCAAAAAAAGGTTGACCTGAATTTTCAAGATGAGAAGAGAGTTGAATACGTAAAGAAGTAGGGCTAGAGAGTTCTCTTACCTGCACATCTGCGCTTCTAGCTCCATTACTTATAAGAGCCTTTAGGGTCTCTTCACGCAGGTTGGTATTGGCTCTTGGTTCCAGATTTAAATTAAGAGCATAGCCACCTGTGAAGTCCATACCTAAGATCCGGTCTTTTTCTTTGATAAGAAAGAGAGAACCTAGAGCAATAACGATTAATGAGATGATAATAGCTAATTTAGCCTGTTTTAAGAAGTTAAAATGAGGAGCTGTTAAGAACTTCATCATAGTGAGGAGTTTATGCTTTGGATTTTGCACCCAGCCTGCAAAAAAATAGCGAGTCATGAAGAGTGCGGTGAACATCGAAGAGAGGATCCCGATGATTAAAGTCAAAGCAAAGCCTTTGATGGGGCCTGAGTCAAATTGGAGCAAAATAAGTGCTGCAATAATCGTTGTCAGATTTGAGTCCATAATGGCTGAAAATGCTTTGCTATAACCTGCAGCTAGTGCTGAGGAGAGGCGTTTGCCTGACTCCAGCTCTTCACGTACCCTCTCATAGACAAGTACATTCGCATCGACAGCCATACCAATTGTTAAGATGATACCTGCAATGGAAGGAAGTGTTAGGGCTGCTTCCATATTTTGTAATACAGCCCACATGATGGCTAAGTTAAAGAGGACCGCAACAGATGCTACAACACCTGCGAAGCGGTAATAGATAATCATTGCAATGATGACAAAAACAGTAGCGAGTGCTGCTGCTGTAATACCACGGAATCTTTCGGAAGTGCCAAGATCGGGGCTAATATTATTTTCGGAAAGAATTTTAGGAGTAAAGGAGAGGGATCCCGCTTTTAAATCTGCTACAAGTTGATTAATTTCCCGCTGAGTAAAGTGGCCTGTAATCATTGCATGATCACGTATAGGACTGTTGAGCGATGGAGAGCTAATGATTGTCCCATTAAGAACAACAGCCATTCTCCACCCTCTTCCAGATGAGAAGGTTTGTTTAGGTGTGCCCATGATTTTTTCTTGGGAGAACTGATTGGTCCAGGCAAAAAGGTCATCACGAAAATTACGTTTTTGTCCGCTACTATCTGGACCTGAATCTATGACACTAAAAGTAAGTATATTACCTTTCTGTGGATCATAACTGCCCTGAACTTTTTCTAATGAAGAGCCCTCTAAGGCAAAGTTATGGAAGACAACAAGTAGAGGGTGGGTTTGTCCTTCCCAAGAGGCAAAGTCTTCACCACGTAAAACAGCAATCCCTGAGAGGGTATCATTAAAGTTACTGGAGGGAAGAGAAGAGTTTGGTCCTGCAAGACGCAGACCATTTTCATAAAGAATCTTAGCCGAGTCCCTTTCAGGAAAGAACTCAAGAGAATCAGGACGACCTCCGAGATGTTTCCAGGCGAGAGTTTGAATTTGTTCGGGTTCTTTATTATTCGTTACAACAGCTTCATTCCATACTTCTTGTAGAAACTCATTAACATAAGAGCCCAATGAGCGATTAAGAGGCGAGAATTTCTCATTAACGATATGGAAAGTCATAGAAGCGGCTTTAATAAGCTCACTAGATGAAAGGCCTTGAGAGCCTGGAAAATCTAGTAGAATATTAGAACCTTCTATACGAATAGAGACTTCGGAGAGGCCCATTTTATTAACACGTTTGTAGAGCTGGTTAACACCCTCCTCGAGGTCATCTTGATTTTTAATAAGGCGCCCGGACTTATCTTTAAGGCCTATACGAACACTTTTGCCTCCTGAAAGATCAAGTCCCCATTTAAGAACTTTACGATTATCACCTCGAAAGAATTTTTTGGTGGATAATTTAAGGTTACTCCAATAGATATTTTTAGTTGGAGGAGGAACATCTTGGCGTGCATCTAACTGAGGATTGATTTGAGCTGTATGATAGCTATCTCTTTCACGCAAAAGATCTTCATGAATTTGATCATCAATATGATTTAAAGTGATAAGACGCTGTTCATAATCAGAGAGCTCAAGAATAGCATGGGATTGACTGCCACGGACACGGAAGTTTTCACGAGAAGCTTTTATAATTGGGCCAAAAGAATCATCTTTTTCAAAGATTATGTCAGAGGCAAATTCAGAGCCAAAGCCATAATCAGACCCGGCATAACTAAAAAAACCACTGTCAGTTAAGATATTTTTGAGTTGCGATATGTCTTCTTTGGCTGTTTCATTAGTAATTGCTGCAAGTCCTCTTCCTATAACATAGTAGGAGCTCTTTTTAAAACCTTGAGGAACAGTTTTTTCACTTGTCGCCGGAGCGTAGATAACAAGTGCAGATTTGCGGGCATCAATGGGCATGGCACGCCATGAGGATTCGTCTACAATGGGATAATTACTTTCAGAAAGCTGCTGGTTTTTAGGTTTGAACTGCTTTTTAATAAGTGTTTTTAGATAAGAAGTTTCTTCTTCCGCAACAGCACCTAAGTTAAGTGTTAAAAAGCTAGTGCTACCTGGAAGATCGGAGAGGTTAATAAAAAACTGACTGCCTTCTTGTTCAATGGATTCACGACTTACACGTGCAATACGAGAGACTTCGTCCAAAAGAAGTTGATTCATACGGTCAGAGGCAATTGTTTCATTCTCTGTTTTAGCATTTGCCTTATCAATAATTTTTGAAATCGAGGGTTTAATAGCCAGGAGCAGTCTTTGATTAGCCCAATCAATTGTGATATTAGAAAAGTAGGGGTTAACAGCTACTATATCAAGTGTTTGATTATGATTACTACCAGCTCTTTTTTCAAAATTTTCTACTACAAAAGAGGCTGTAAGGGGTTTCTGACCCTCTTTAAAAGAAGCAGCATTTTTTTGCAGGATAGCACGGGCCGATTCAACAGTATTAATCTGGGCTGTAATTAGTTTAAGTTGTTGTTCTTTTTCTATTGCAAGTTGAGGCTCTGCTAGCAGGCTATTTTTATGAGTATTAAGGCGAGAGGCCAAATTGTCTAATTGCCCTGTTAGACTTTCGGAAAGCTTGGCACGCGCTCTTTTACTCGTTTGAGAAAAGCTTGCATAGTAATCTTTTGCAAAAGAACTTTTAGAACCAAAAGTTTTGTCAATAAGATCGATGCGTCTACTTAAAGTAATAAGAGCTTCATCTTTTTGCTTAGAGGAAGAGGAGTCTTGGATAGCAGCAAGGGATGTAGAGGTTTGACTTTCACCACCGGCTGCTAAGGCAATAGGAATGAATCGATCAACAACAAGACCCTTCCATGCAGGTGTTGGGCTGCCATCATTATTAAATTTTTTAGAGAACGAGAAATATTTACTCAAATTTTCTATATCAAATTTAGTTCCAATTTTACGTTCAACAACAACAGATTTATCTCCGCTTAAGTAGGAAGCTGGGGAGAGTTGGCTAGGAACAAAGGGGATTAAAAGACCTGCTCGCTTCAAATTTTTAGCAAAAAGAGCAGCTTCTTTAGATAATTTAAAGTCGATTTTTATAAAACGGGGATTGTTTTCAACAGAAGAAATTTTCTCAGGGATGACACCTAAGTTGCCCGCAAAAGCTTCGAGCCATTCTTTAGATTCTGATTCTAAGATATTGACTCTTTTGGATATATGTAAACCAACCTCAGCGGCTTGCCTCTGATTTATAGACTCTTTAAGAGGCTTTGTATAGTAGAAGATAGTTGGAAGGATGTTGTAAATCGTTAAAACTATAACGGCTATAATAAGCGCAAATTGCCAACGTTTCTTTTTTTCCATAGAAATCCTGAGTAATATAAGACGAGGCAATTTTAGGCAGCAGTTACAAAAAAATGCAAGTTCGTATATTATATACGCATTTAACTTTTTGAGAAATTTTTATGGGATGCATTTTTCGGGAGTCTGAAGCAATAGTTCTGGAAACTAATTTTAGCGAGAACGAATGTATTCCAAAGCATGTTGCTATCATAATGGATGGCAACCGCCGTTATGCTAAAAATAATCACATGACTAATCTTCAGGGACATTGGAAAGGAGCCGAAACTTTAATAGAAATTGTGAAAGCAGCCAAAGATATAGGAATCAAAATCTTGACAGTTTTTGGATTTTCTACAGAAAATTGGGAGCGAAGCGATGAGGAAATTGAAGCCTTCTTTCAAGTATTAAGCGGGTTCTTGATCAGTCAAAGACTGCCGATGATTAGAGATGGTATTCGCCTGCAATTTATTGGGAATATAAACCTTTTCCCCCCCTATCTTTGTGAAATGCTTAAAGAAACGGAACAGTTTACAAAAGAGGGATCGAATATTACACTCGTCCTCGCCTTGAGTTATGGAGGACGTGATGAGCTTATGCGCTCATTTAAAAACCTACTCCTAGATTATGATAAAAATAAGTTTACTCTTGATAGCATAGATGAATCACTGATAGAAAGTTATTTGGATACAAAAATATGGCCCGATCCAGATCTTTTGATTCGCACTAGCGGAGAGATGAGGATTAGTAATTTTTTGATTTGGCAGATGGCTTATTCTGAGCTATATTTTACGGAGGTCTTGTGGCCAGAGTTTTTGCCAATACATTTAAAGGAAGCCATAAGGGCCTTTCAAAAGCGTTCAAGAAGAAAAGGAAAATAATGATCTCCGTGAAAAAAGATTATAAAAAGCGCTTTTTTACAAGCTCTTTATCAATTATTTTAATAAGCGCACTTTTCATGCTGGCCCCCTATCCTCTTTTTCAGCCACTTTTTGCATCGATTATTGCAGGGATTGCTTCTTTAGGGATTATAGAGTTTAACCGTCTCCTCCGAGATAAGAAGATTTTTTTGAACTATAAGTTTCTTATTTTCCTAACATTTGCTTTTTGCTTTCTTGTGCTTATCACAGCTCATTTTACTTATTTACGCTCCTACTTACTGCTTAGTATACCGATATCGTTTATGTCACTTTTTTTTATTACATTTAAAAACCCAAAAGGCAGCTTAGATCATATTGCATATAGCATTCTAATATTGGTCTATCTGACGCTTCCTATGGGCCTAATGGTAGATATAGTCTATGGAATAACTATTCCAGAAGGGAGTGCGACAGGACTTTTTTGGCTTGCTTATTTAATTATAGTGGGTAAGTCAACGGATATGATAGCTCTTTTTACAGGGCGAGCATGGGGCCATAAAAAACTTTGCCCAAAGGTTAGTCCTAATAAGACGGTTGTCGGTGCTATAGGAGGTTTTATAGGTGCATCCATTGTAAGTGGGATGATTGCTTGGGGAGCCCCTCTTTTTTTAGGGAAAACATTTATTTCTGTAGGGCAGGCCCTTATTCTAGGAATAGTTATTGGATGCGTTGCGGAAGTGGGTGATCTTTTAGAATCGCTTTTTAAACGCGATGCAAAAATTAATGAAAGCAGTAATATTCTGCCAGGTCTTGGGGGGGTTTTAGATGTTCTAGACTCTTTACTATTAACTACACCCGTTGTTTGGGTGGCTATGAGAATCTTATCATGATTATTACGATAGATGGCCCAGCTGGGACAGGAAAAAGCAGCATAGCCAGATTACTTGCCGAAAATATAGGCTATACTTTTTTTGATACAGGGGCGATGTATCGAGCAGTTACCTATGTACTACTCGATAGAAAAATTCCTTTTACAGATAAAGGGCAGATTGAAGAGCTCCTAGCTTATTTTGATTTCCGCATAGAGACAAGTGCTGGAGAATATCACTATTATGTAGATAATAAAGATGTGAGTCACCCTATAAGAAGTCCCTTGATAACCAAGCATGTATCCGAAGTTGCCGCCTTAGCAGTTGTCCGTGAAAAAATGGTGATTTTACAGAGACGCTTTGCGGAGAATGGGCATTCTGTCTTTGAAGGGCGAGATCTTGGAACGGTTGTTTTTCCCAATGCTGAGTTAAAAGTATATCTAACAGCTTCTGCTGAGATTAGGGGGGAGCGGCGGTTTCGTGAACTTCTTTTTAAGAGACCCTCAGAAGCGGAAAATTTAACAAAAGAACAGGTCACACAAGATATTCTCAGGCGTGATCTTCAGGACTCCACACGAAGCGAAAGTCCTCTTAAGATCGCTGATGATGCTAAAGTTATAGACACATCCTTTATGACAATAGAAGAAGTTATTGGAGCCATATTGGCTTTTGGTATACGCCCACATGCAGCTTCTTGAAAAAAAAACGTCATGAAATCTTCGTCATGGGTATATGCCTGTATAAGCAGTTTTGCAGGCTTTATTTTCCGGCTACTTTATAGAAATAAAGTCTATTTTTCAGAGGCCCTGCCCCAAGGCGGTGCAATTTTAGCAGCTAATCATACTTCATTTTTTGATCCGCCGATTATCGCAGGAACTTGCCCGACCGAAATGCATTTTCTGGCAAGCAACTATCTTTTTAAGGCTCCTATTTTCGGAGCCATTATCAGGGCTTGTAATGCGCATCCAATAGCTAGGGGAGAGGGGGATGTTGCTGCTTTTCGCTTAATAGCGAAACTGCTTAAAGAAGGTAAAAAAGTAAACATATTCCCAGAAGGGACTCGTTCAAAAAGTGGTGAATTACAGGGATTAAAAAGAGGGGTAGCCAAACTTTCTTTTATCAGTCAGACCCCTGTTATTCCTATTTATATTGAAGGCACTTATAAGATTTGGGGGCGCTCACAAAAATTTCCAAAACTTTGGGGAAGAACACGTATTTTCTACGGCAAAGCGCTTTATCCAGAGAAATATGGGTATATGGAAAAGAGAGAAGCCGAAGAATTGCTTACAAGTGATCTTAGAGAATCCATCCTGCAATTACAGGATATTGCGGCCAAGATGACTCGAACATCCACCAAGTTACCCTGACTAGAACCTGAATCTAGCGCGTCTACCAATTCCGCCATGGCCGCGGATCAAAAAGGTTAACATGGTCTCTAATTTCTGGGCAAGAAAGCTCTAATTTGAGATACTACAAAAGTAATAAAAAGAGGATACTCATGGCAGATAATATTTTACATGCTACAGATGCCGATTTTGCAAGCAAAACAGCACAAGGTATTGTTCTCGTTGACTTTTATGCGGATTGGTGTGGACCTTGTCGTATGATCGCCCCTATTTTAGAAAAAGTGGCTGTCAAACTTAACGGAAAAGCTACTGTATTAAAAGTAAATACGGATGAAGCTGCTCAAGCAGCCACTCAGTTACGTATTACTTCTATCCCTACTATGATTATCTACAAAGAGGGTAAAGAAGTGAGCAGGCATGTAGGTATTAAGGACGAAAAGGGACTTATTTCCTGGGTAGAATCTCACCTCTAGTATGCATTATATCGCTTTATTAGCGGGAGAGGGGCTGCTGCCCAAGCGTGTTTTGGAGGGCATAAAAAAAGAAGGTTTTAAAGTGCTTCTTTTAGCTATTAAAGGCGATGCAGATCCAAGTTTAGCAGACTCAGCAGATAATTTTTATTGGCTCTATCCCACACAGCTGGGTAAGGCTATAAAAATATGCCAAAAATGGGGTGTTAGAGAAATTGTATTTGCCGGGCGGGTACATCATAAAAAAATTTATAACCTGCCTTGGTTACATGCAGATTGGCAGACTATTAAGCTTTGGTTTTCCTTTAAAGACAAAAGGGCTGATACCATGTTAAAAGCCTTATGCGATATCTTTAGAAAAAAGGGTATCATAGTAGCGCCTTTAAAAAAGTATCTTGGCTCTTATGTTGTGCGTCAAGATGTCCCTTCTAGGAGTTTGACCTCTCAGGAGAGAGAAGATGTATTGCTGGGAGTCCAGATGGCCAAAGAACTAGGGCGTTTGGATATAGGACAAACTGTTGCCGTTAAAAAAGGCGCTATTGTTGCTCTCGAGGCCATGGAGGGTACTGATGCTTGTATTGAGAGAGCAGCTGAATTAGCTGGGCCGGGTCTGGTGATTATAAAAATGGCTAAACCGCAGCAAGATGAGCGTTTTGACTTGCCGGTAATTGGCAGGAACACTCTTGAGAAATTAATTAAAGTTCGGGCAACGGTGTTGGTCCTACAGGGGGGGAAGACAATTATTATAGACCCTGAAGTGTATGCAATAATTGCGCAGCACTCAATTGCGCTTGTCGTATTAGAAGAGGCCTAAAATGTGTGGTATCTATGCTTATATAGGATATGAAGAATCCTGTCTTGAATGTATCAGAGGACTTAAGAAGCTCGAATACCGCGGCTATGATTCCGCTGGAATAGCAGGCTTTTATAAGGGATCTCTAAAAGCTGTTAAAGCAGCTGGAAAGCTTCACAATCTTGAAGAAAAGCTATTATCCAGTACTTATAAATTTTCTTTAGCTATTTCACATACTAGATGGGCGACGCATGGTAAGCCTAACGAGAATAATGCTCATCCGCATTTTGATGAAAAACAACATCTGGCCGTTGTTCATAATGGTATTATTGAAAATCATGCAGCACTTCGCTACGAAATGGTCCAGCAAGGCATCCGCTTTTCTTCAGAAACAGATACCGAGGTCATTGCCCAGTTAATAGCTCTGGCTTCAGGCGGAGATATAATACAAAAGGTCTCCTATGCTTTAAGTAAGCTAAGAGGCTCTATGGCAGTGGCGCTGCTTCATAAAGATTATCCCGATACAGTAATAGCCTTTTCTAGAGAATGTCCTCTTATAATAGCTCTAGAACCTATAAGTGGTCAGGCTATGCTAGCCTCTGATTCAAATGCACTACCTGCAATGGATCTTGATATTACTTATCTAGGACACGATGAAATAGCGCTTATCAAAAAAGGGGAGGTTCTCTTTTTTGATAAAGATGGAAAGCCCTTACATAAAAGACAGGAACGCTTGGTGCATGATGCACATCTTATTTCCAAGCAGGGCTTTGATCATTTTATGCTAAAAGAGATTTTTGAGCAGCCAGATACCATCCGTGCAGCCTTTAGGGGCCGTTTAAATGAGGAGAATGCAGCTGTTGAATTTGAGGGGCTGAACCTTACACCTACTGATTTTCTTAACATAAAACGCGTTCTTATTTTAGGTTGTGGCACTTCATACCATGCAGGCTGTATTGCAGCGCATCTCCTCGAAGAATACGCCCGTCTGCCAGCTCAGCCAGCCATTGCTTCGGAATTTCGCTATCAGAATCCTATCATGAGCCCTGACACCTTAGTTATTGCGATTAGTCAGTCGGGAGAAACAGCAGATACCATTGCTGCCGTTCGTGAGGCTAGGGCTAAAGGTGCTAAAGTCTTAGCGATTTGTAATATTAAGGATTCATTATTAACACGCGAAGCCGATAGCACTATTTATTTAAAGGCCGGCCCTGAAATCAGCGTGTGCTCAACAAAGGCCTTTACAAGTCAGCTGACAGTTCTAGCCCTCTTTGGGCTTTATATGGCCCGTTTAAGGCATGTAGGGCGAGATGATGGTAAGCGTTTTATTCAAGAAGTATATCAATTACCACAGCTTGTTCTAAGTATTTTGGAGAAAGCTCCAATTCTTCAGGAGCTGGCTATTAAATATGTTGGATATAACCATTTTTTCTTTATGGGTAGGCAGGCTATGTTTTATACAGCTTTAGAAGGAGCCCTTAAGCTTAAAGAGCTCTCCTATATTGAGGCGAGCGGATACCCTGCTGGAGAGATGAAACATGGTCCTATTGCTCTTCTTGATGAGAATTTGCCGGTCATTGCTTTTGCTTGTAATAGGCAAACACACGATAAGCTGCTTAGTAACCTTCAGGAATGCAAGGCCCGCGGATCTCCGCTTATTGTTTTTGCATTTGAAGGGGATAATGAATCAGCTTCCCTAGCTAATGATATATTCTATATCCCTTTTATAAGTGACGCCCTTTCAGCTATTCCTGTATCTGTAGCATCCCAACTCTTTGCCTATTACACAGCGCTTGCCAGAGGTACTGATATTGATCAGCCTAGAAATCTTGCTAAATCCGTGACTGTTGAATAACAATAGAGCTCTTCTGAAACCTAATTTTTGAGTTTGTTTTCAGCCCTGAGGGGTATTTTACGATACATATCGGCCGCATATTATTTCGCAATAGGGTTCATCCGGCCATAAGAATAGCTAATTAGTCGTCCCTGAAAAACCCCCATATTTAGTTGAGAGCTTGATTTTAGAGGTTTTTCCAGAGTATAATTTGCAAGAATGTAGACCATAACCCTTAAATTCCTTACAAAGTCATGAAACCTACACCCTTTAAATTTTCGACAAAGTAGACTCAATTATAGAGCACAGGCTATCGGACCAACTTGAGTCGCGTACATCCTCTCTACCTCATGAGTACCATCATAGACCTTAAGATACTCTTGAAGAAGAATTGTAGCCTGGCTTTTCAACCACTAAAAGGGGCTCCTGCAAAATCTACTCGCCTTGCTTACCGGGCTTTTGATGCTGGAGCATTTTATCTTTGATATAGCTTATAATTTTTAGAATTGAAATTTATTCTGCCTAAGAGCTTCATAGAGAACAATACAAACAGCATTTGATAGATTAAGACTGCGCAGGCCTGGTGCCATGGGTATAGTAATAAATTGGGATGGATATTTTTTTAGAAAATAAGAGGGTAGGCCAGAAGTTTCAGAGCCAAAAACAAGAGAGGTATCAGGGCTAAAAGATACATCGCTATAATATTGGGTAGCTTTACTTGAAAGAAAGTAAGTGGGACTGGCTGGGAGGATAAATGTATCAAGGATTTCGAGTTCCAGGTCTTGCCAATAATCAAGGCCTGCACGTTTAAGCTGGCGATCACTAATAGAGAATCCAAGTGGGCGAATTAAGGTAAGAGGAGTACGGGTTGCTGCACAAGTACGTGCAATATTACCCGTATTTTGAGGGATCTCTGGCTGAAAAAGGACTATTTTCACTTAGCCTGATTGTCCACAGGTTTATTAGCCTTAATGATCTCAATTGTAAAAATAAGTAGTGTATTAGGAGGAATATTGGTTGTTCCATTAACACCGTAGGCTAGTTCTGGAGAAACAAAAAGCTGGCGTTTTTCACCCTCTTTCATGCCTACTATACCTTGGGTAAAACCTGGGATTGCTTGATCAAGAGGAAGCCATACAGGCTCACTTGTAGTATAGGAAGTTCCAAAAATCTTTCCATCGATAAAAGCACCCTCGTACTGAATCTGAGGAGTGTCATGAGGCTCTACAGCAGCTCCCGATCCAGTTCTTAAGATTTTGTATTGGAGCTTGCCATTAACGAGTGTGATCACACCCTCTTTTTTAGCATTTTCCTTAAGGAAGTCATTAGCCATCATTAGGTTAACATTAGACATAGCAGAAAGAACTTTTTGCTGTAGTTCATTAACTGCTTTATCATAGACTTCTTGTGTTAGCGGAGACTGTTTGCCAGCAATTGCATCTTGCATCCCTTTAATAACCAGGGCTGTATTTAATTTAAGAGGAGTGTTTTGAAGCTGATTAACAAGCATATGGCCAAAAGTTTCAGAGATCTGATCGATGGTTATATTTTCTATGGGCTTGGCAGGAGAGGGGGCTTGTGTAGCAATAGCCGGTTGCATAAAGGGTTTTGATGGGGTTTGTGTCGGTTTTTTTGCTTCAGGTGTTGCCGCTGATATAGCTGCAGAGATAACCAGCAAGAGTGCTAATTTTTTTTTCATATAAGGTCTCCTTTTAAAATGGCTTTATTTTGCCATGATATTTTTTTACTTTCACGGGAAGCGAGATTTTTAAGTTCTGCCTGGCCACTGATTATCTCTTCATCACCGATGATAAGAGCATATTTACAGCCATAATCGGAGGCCATCTTAAGCTGATCTTTGATCTTCTTACCAGTATAATCCATTACAACGGAGATTCCGTCTCTACGTAAGTCTTTTAAGAGATTTAAAGATAATGATTTAGCAGCATCACCTAGAGAAATAAGAAAGAGGGAGCATAAGCCTGGAAAGGTAGGAGCTTTTTTCTGAGCAATAAGGGCTTGGATGACTCTTTCAATACCAATAGCAAAGCCAACACCTGGTAAATCGGCACCACCTAGGAGTTTTAAAAGACCATCGTAGCGGCCACCTCCGCAAAGAGCATTCTGTGCATTTTGGCCGCCAGCAGTTATTTCAAAAACAGTTTCATTGTAATAATCTAGGCCTCGTACAAGACGTGGATGAATGATTGTAGCGTGCCCCCATTTTTTTAACTGCTCTTGGACTAGATGAAGGCGATCTTGGGAAGCGCTGCCAAGAAAATCAGTGAGCTTTGGGGCATTTTCAAGTAAGGCTTGATCACCTGGATCTTTAGAGTCGAGTATGCGTAATGGGTTGGTAGACAATCTTTTTCGGCTATCTTCGGAAAGCTGATCTTCGGGTAGATAATCTTTTAAAGCTTGGCTAAAGGCGCGCCTAGAATCTTTCTCACCTACAGAATTAATAAAGAGATTAAGATTTGTAAGGCCTAGTCTTTGAAGAATATATAGAGATAGATCGATTATTTCCGCATCGTATAAAGGGCTTTTACCTCCAATAATTTCAGCACCCATTTGGTGGAATTGGCGATACCTTCCGGATTGCGGACGGTCATAGCGAAATATAGGACCCATATAAAAAAATTTATGTAGGGGGCTTTTTTGTTCCAGATGGTGCTCTATAAATGAGCGCATGACAGAGGCGGTTAATTCAGGACGCAGGGTCATAGATCGTCCTCCTTTATCCTCAAAAGTATACATCTCTTTAGAAACAATATCGGAGGATTCCCCTACTCCCCGTAAAAAGAGCTCGGTTCTTTCGAAAATAGGGGTGCGGATCTCTTCAAAGCCGTAGATCTTTGTTGAAGCATAAACATTTTCTTCAAAGAAGCGCCAAAGATGACTCTGCTGCCAGAATTCATTTGCGAGTGGGAGTATGTCAAAAGTTCCTTTAGGAGAATTCATTTATTATATTTGCGTGTAATTGGCTTAAATTAAGATCTAATTTAGAATCGCTGTAATAATAAAGAGGACGTAGGCTTTCTTCACTGATAACTTGTGCCGGAAGAAAAGGAGCTAGGCCCTCTTTTCCAGCCAGGTCTATAAATTGAGAGCGTAGAGAACTGTTATCTATACTATTCCAGGCGTTAAGAAGTTCGAGACTTAAACGGTGATGGTTTTCCTGAGATAGTTGATTTAGATGAGGACTATTTTCTGCAATAGCCCTCAATAAAAGAGCGGTCCTTTCTGTAAATAAATTTTCAAATTTACTGTGAAGGCTGGCAATTAAGGGGTGGTAACTAGAAAGGTTAATCTGATTGATGGCTTCAGAGTTATCGAAGCGTTCTGTAATAAAAAAGTCGGAAGAAAAGAGGCCTAAAGCAAAAAAAAGGAGACTACAAACAGCTGGGATTAAAAAAGGATTTTTTGATTGTTTTATTTCGGGGGCAAGAGTGTGAGAGGCTTCTTCTTCCACTTCTTTTTGTATATGGGCCTGCATTAAACGAGGCGGAGCTACTGGGATAAAAGAAATCGACTCAGGAGAGACAGGGTGTTCTTCTAAAAGCTGGAGTTCTGAAAGCAAATCATCTATTCTAGAAGAAGGTAGGGGTGGGGTCATACTATTACATTCCTTACGAAAAAAAGATTGACTTTTCCACAAATTAGCTCTATCAACATAGGGCTTTTTTATAGCTTAATCGTCCTAGGCTTTTCTCTTCAAGGAGTAAGAATTTTGAGTAGCATTTGGCAAATCTTTAAGCCTGCAAAACATCAGTCAGAGCTCGAAGACCCACAGATCATTAAAGACCAGTATAAATATTGGCGCTGGCGCATCTTCTATTCAATGTATATTGGGTATGCTTTTTATTACTTTACCCGTAAAAGCTTTACCTTCGCCATGCCTACTATGATGTCTAATCTTGGCTTTGACGAGAGCCAACTGGGCTTTTTAGGAACTGTAATGTCTTTAACCTATGGAGTGAGTAAATTCACAAGTGGAGTATTGGCTGATCGCTCTAATCCCCGTTTGTTTATGAGCATAGGTCTTTTTATTACGGGTTTAATGAATATTTGCTTTGGGCTCTCTTCTACCCTTACTTTATTTGCACTTTTCTGGGGGCTTAATGGATGGTTCCAAGGATGGGGATGGCCTCCATGCGCCCGCCTCCTCACTCACTGGTATTCACAAAAAGAGCGTGGCACCTGGTGGGGCGGCTGGAATACATCCCATAATGTGGGTGGATTTATCATTGCCTTTTTAGCAGCTTATTGTGCCCAGATATGGGGATGGCGAGCGGCTATGTATGCACCGGGCATCATCTGTATTATTATGAGCTTCTTTCTCTATAATCGCTTAAGAGACACGCCCCAATCTTTAGGCCTACCTCAGATCGAAAAATTTAATAATGACTGGGCGAGTGGTAAGCCTAAAAAAGATCGTGAACTAACAATTAGGCAGATATTAGTCGAATATGTTTTAAAGAATAAGTACATATGGATTTTAGCTGTAGCTTATTTCTTTATTTACATCATAAGACAATCAGTTAATGATTGGACAACCCTTTATCTAGTAAAGAATAAAGGGTATAGCATTTTTGGTGCGGCTGCTACTGTTTCTTGGTTTGAAATTGGGGGTGCTCTGGGTGCCTTTATTGCAGGCTGGTCTTCTGATAAAATTTATAGAGGTAGAAGGGGCCCAATCAACATCCTTTTTACAATGGGAGCTCTTCTTTTCACAATGATTTTTTATATGATACCTGCAGGGCAAGGATTTTTAGACTCTTTACTATTATTTGCTATTGGTTTTTCCATCTTTGGTCCCCAGATGCTTATTGGGGTAACTGCTGCCGAGCTTTCTCATAAAAAAGCAGGGGCATCCTCTACAGGCTTTATCGGATGCTTTGCATATCTAGGCTCAGCTTTTGCTGGATATCCCATGGGTCTTATTATTCGGGATTATGGTTGGAATCAGTATTTTATTTTTTTAGGCCTAGCCGCGGCTATTGCTGCTATTATACTCATACCTCTATGGTCGATTAAATCTAATCCTAAGCTTTCCTGATGGCATTCGTTCCTCTACATCTGCATTCGCAATATTCGATTTTAGATGCTTTGGCCTCCATACAAGATATAGCAGGAGCAGCGGCAGCTCAGAAGCTTACGGCTATTGCATTAACAGACCATGGGAATCTCTATGGGGCTATAGAATTTTATAAAGCTTGTAAAGCTGTAGGGGTTAAGCCAATTATTGGCTGTGAAGTTTATATAGCTCCTGGATCACGCTTTAATAAAGTCAAAGTTTACGGACAAAAAACAGCCTATCACCTTACTTTACTTGCGAAGAATAAAAAAGGTTACCATAACCTTTGTAAGCTTGTTTCTAAGGGTTTTACAGAAGGATTTTATTATCATCCACGTATTGATAAAGAGCTGCTTGAAGAGCATAAAGATGGATTGATATGCTTGTCAGGCTGTATGAGTGGTAGTGTGGCTAATGCAGCCCTTAGCGGCTCGGAAGAAGAGCTGAAGAAAGAGATTCTTTTCTTTAAGAATCTTTTTCAAGAAGATTTTTTTCTTGAAATTCAGCGTCATCGAATGACTGAGATGGATATTAAAGATGAGGGCCTTCTTTTAGAGCCAGGTCTTGAGTCTGCTTATCGGGATTTTATTAATAAACAAGATAAGTTGAATAGTCTCCTGATCAATGCTGGAGATAATTTAGACATCCCACTCGTTGCCACTAATGACACTCACTATATAAGGCGTCATGATTTTGCTGCACATGAGATTTTATTAAATGTCTCATCGGGAGAGCCCTGTGAGATCTGGGAAAAAGATTCTCTGGGTAATAATAAGAACAAAGTCCTTAATCCTAAAAGAAGAACTTACCCAAGCCGGGAAATTTATTTAAAATCTCCAGAGGAAATGAGAGCCCTTTTCCATGACCTCCCGGAGGCTATTGAAAACACTAGTTTTATTGCAGAACGTTGTAATGTAGATATTGATTTTACAGAAAAGCATTATCCAGTTTTTAGTCCACCTGGAGGTCTTAGTACGGATCAGTATCTAAGAAAAATAGCGCAGGAGGGTATTTTAAGGAGATATACTCCAGAAAGGCTTGCTAAAATCCAAGGAGATCATCCTTTAAAAATAGTGCAAGACCGCCTTAATTATGAGATGGAGGTTTTAAGCTCGAAGGGCATGTGCGATTATCTTCTTATCGTATTTGATTTTATCAGTTGGGCGAAAAAGCAGGGCATCCCTATGGGGCCAGGCAGGGGCTCAGGAGCTGGATCTATTATATGTTATCTAACTGGCATTACGGATATAGAACCTCTACGTTTTCATCTTTTCTTCGAACGTTTTATTAATCCAGAACGGCTCTCTTATCCAGACCTTGATATTGATATCTGTATGGATAGGCGGCAGGAAGTCATTGATTATGTATCGAATAAATACGGAAAAGAGTGCGTAGCACAGATTATTACCTTTGGCACAATGAAAGCGAGGATGGCCATTAAGGATGTGGGGCGTGTTTTAAGTGTGCCTTTAAGTAAAGTTATTGAGATAGCAGCGCTAATTCCTGAAGATCCTAATATGACGATCGATAAAGCGCTTGAGATGGATATAGATCTGGTAAGGATGATAGCTAATGATGGTGAGACAGCACGTATAATTGATCTAGCACGCAAGCTAGAGGGCTCTATTCGCAACACAGGGACGCATGCAGCTGGCATGATTATATGCGCAGATCCTCTAACAGATCATATTCCTATATGTACAGCTAAAGATACGACTATGCCCGTCACCCAGTATTCCATGAAGCCCGTTGAAATGGTGGGAATGCTCAAAGTAGACTTTTTGGGTTTAAAGACTTTGACATCCATTCAAAAAGCTGCTGAAAATGTTCAGCGTAATTATGGCATTGATATTGATTGGCCAAATCTCTCTTTAGAAGATAAAAAGACCTTTGAGCTTCTCAACCAGGGTAACACATTAGGTATATTCCAGATAGAATCTGCGGGTATGCAAGATTTAGCACGTAATCTACACCTAGACAAATTTGAAGAAATCATCGCTGTACTTTCCCTTTATCGCCCGGGTCCTATGGATATGATACCCTCCTATATTGCTCGTAAACATGGCCATGAAGCTATTGAAATAGAGCATTTTTGGATGAAAGATATTCTTGATGAAACCTATGGTATTATCGTTTACCAGGAACAGGTTATGCATATAGCCCAAAAACTTGCTGGCTACTCACTAGGTGAAGGGGATGTCTTGCGTAGGGCTATGGGCAAGAAAGATGCCATAGAGATGGCTAAACAGAGGGAGAAATTTATTTTTGGGGCTGAAAAAAATGCCATTGCAAATGATATGGCCGCACGTATTTTTGATAAAATGGAAAAATTTGCTGCCTACGGTTTTAATAAATCACATGCAGCCTCTTATGGGTTTCTTACTTATGTAACAGCCTATTTTAAAGCGCATTATCCAAGTGAATGGATGGCCGCTCTTCTTACCTGTGATCGTGATGATATTAGCAAAGTAGCTAAATTTTTAGGTGAATGTCAAGAAATGAACATTGCAATTTTATCTCCCGATGTGAATGAGTCAGGTAGAGAATTTATGGCAACGCAGAAGGGCATTCGCTTTGCTATGAGTGGCATTAAAGGTGTAGGGGAGGGTGTTGTTCAGGCAATTGTGGAAGAAAGATCTAAAAAAGGCTCCTTTAAAAGTCTGCTAGACCTACTCTCGCGTATTAATTTAAAAAAACTTTCTAAAAAGTCTGTAGAGACGCTGATTGAAGCAGGGGCCTTTGATTTCACCAAGTGGTCAAGAGATGCTTTAAGAGAAAGTCTTGAGCCTATGTGGAATTATGTTGGTAAGCAGCAAAAGGAAAGGGATCAGGGGATTCTAACGCTTTTTGATTATGAAGAAGAGAAAAAACACTTCTTAAATCCTCCTGAAGTACAAAAAAAATATACAGAAACAGAACAGTTACTACGTGAAAAAGAGCTTATGGGGTTCTTTTTAACAGGGCACCCTATGAATAGTTATAGGAATATCCTGAAAGATATTGGCGCTATACCTTTTCAGAAGTTTGAAGGAGCTGAGGATGAGGCTATTATAAGAGTCGCTTTTATTTTGGAGAGTCTGGAGGTAAGAATTGCGCATAAGACACAGCGTAAGTTCGCAATCACAGCTGTAAGCGATGGCAGCAATCGTTTAGAAATGATGATTTGGTCGGAGCTTTTTGAGAGTGAGGCCGCAAATTTAAAAGAGAATCAGCTCTATTTTGCTGTAGTTCAGGTTGATAGAAAGCTGGATGGCCCTATAAGATTAACAGCCAGGTGGATCGTCCCTCTGTCCATGCTCAATGACCAGACTTTAAAAGCCTCTGACGATGCTTATGATAAGGCTCAATTACAGGTTGTGAAAAGTAAATATTTTAAAAGAAAAAGTAATGAAGAGAAAAAGGAAATCAAGCCCACTATGTTCCATATTGAAGCCTCTTTTAATCAGATGAGTTTATCACGTATTTTACTTTTAAAAGAGATATTTAGGAGCCATCCTGGTAGCTCAAAAGTCTGTCTTGATTTTCATGAAGGTGATAAGGTTATAGCTTCTTTATATATTAATGAACCCTGGGGAGTAAATCCTTCAGCTGAGCTTAAGAAAAAAATACTCGTTCTAGAAGGAATTAAAATTATATGATCAAGTATCTTACCACGAGCTTTTTGCTATTAGCAACTTGTTTATTTGCGGGAAAAAGTATAGAGATAGAGAAACCTGCGCTTGCTTTTCTAGAGAAACAGGCATGTCACCAATTCAATGAAAAAAAATATGAACAAGCAATAGGGGGTTATCAAAAGATTATTCGTTATTATCCAGCTTCCCCTGCAGCAACTAAGGCCTATTATTTTATGGGAATTGGATATTACTATTTGCGAGACTATGATCTGTCAAATAAATCTTTTACATGTTATCTAGAAAAAGATTCTTTAGGTACTTATTTTGAACATGTGATGTCTTATAAATTTGCGATAGCAGAAGCCTTTAGAAAGGGGGAATGTGTGCATCTTTTTGGGGCGCGTCATCTACCAAAGTGGCTTTGTGCAGATAATGAAGCTATAGAAATTTATGATGAGATCATCTCCGTTATGCCAGGACAGGAACTTGCTGTGTGTAGTCTTTGGGGGAAAGGATCTTTGCTACTACGTAGTTGTCAGTATAAAGAGGGGCGAGAGTCCCTGCAGACTCTTGTAGTAGCTTTTCCACGCCATCCCCTTGCTATTGAAAGTTATTTAGAAATAGCCTGTAGTTATTTAAAAGAATGCGAAAAAGAGTCGGGAAATAGCGACTTACTTTCCTTGTCCGCAATTAATATTAAAAAATTTCAGCAAGCATTTCCATCCGAGCCCCGAGTAAAAACAGCTGAAAAAATGCACCACCAAATGCAAGAATGCTATGCGGCTTCTATCTATGAGATGGCAGAATTTTATGAAAGAACATGTCATCCAGATGCAGCCCGTATCTATTATAAAGCGGTCTTGCGAGATTTTCCATCAACATCTTACGCAAAATATTCTAGCCGTGCAATTTATCGTTTAGAAAAAGGTAATGGATGTTCATAAGAGGTTTTTTTTTTTCGATAATACTTTTTTTTACAAGCTGTTGTTATCAAAGCGGCCTAAAAGAGACAAAAATTCCTAAAAAGACTATATGTATTCCTTATGCCACAGGTGATGGAGATGGAACTTTTACAGCTATTTTATATGAAAAAATAGCAAAAAAGGGTCTCTTTCGAGTTAGCCGTAGTGGTGGCGATCTAAAATTAATTGTTCATCTAGAAAATCCCTCCACAGAATCTGTTGGTTTTCGCTATGAAACAAATTTAGATGGCGTTATGGGAAAAAGATTGGTAGCTTCTGAAGAAGAAGCGAGGATTATGGCAAGGATAGAGTTAGTAGATATGAGAAGTTGTCGAATAATATGGGGGCCTATCTGTATTAAGGAAGAGGTTCGTTTTGACTTTGCACCAGACACAAGTCCACAGACTGATATCACTTTTTCTCTAGGGCAGGTAGATTTTGAACCAGCGGCAAAGGATGCTGTTACTGAACCTCTCTATAATCGTCTTGCGGATAAGATATCTGAATTATTATGGGTGTATAATATAGATTATGCGTTATGAAGCCAAACTCTCACATCTTTCCTGCATCTTAGAAGATTCGGATAAAGAATTAGAAAGATTGCAGATCTCACAAGTAGATAGAGAGAAATTTCGTCTTGCTTTAGAGGAGGCTGTTGTTAATATTATGCATTATGCTTATCCAGAGAAATGCCAAAAGCCCTTGGAGATTCTCTTTAAAAAAAGGGGAAAGTTTATGCTTATCGAGCTAAGGGACTGGGGCGTTGCATTTGATCCATCAGCCTGCTGTCAAAAAGCGGATAAAAAAGTGCCTTTAGGGGATCTCCCGATTGGAGGTCTTGGTATCATTTTTATCAAAAAAATGGTAGATGAGATGCATTACCGACGTTATCAAAATTGTAATGAATTAGTCCTTATTAAAAAATTATGATTAAGAAAGTCCTCTTTTTATTTCTTATAGGTATTACCTTCTTAGAGGGGAAAGTCGATTTTAAAACACGTTCAGAAGTAGCCATTCTTATTAATGCAGACACAGGTGCTGTACTCTATGAAAAAAATAGTAAGCTTTCTTGTTATCCAGCAAGTATAACTAAGGTAGCTACAGCAGTTTACGCATCTTATTTATTGAAGAATTGGGAGGAGATGGTTGAGGTGCCAAGTGAAGCTATTGGCAGCATCACATATGAAGCTAAAAAAAGAAGTAACTATAAAAAACCGGCTTATTGGATAGAGGTAGGATCTACTCATATAGGTTTAAAAAAGGGGGAGAATCTCTCATTTTCTAATTTAATGGGGGCTATGATTACAGCATCTGCAAATGATGCGGCTAATGTAATTGCCTATCATCTAGGAGCTGGAGATATTGATGTCTTTGTTAGTGGTATGAATAAATATTTGAAAGAAGAGCTTGGTTGTAAGAAAACTACATTTCGTAATCCCCACGGACTTTTTATTCCAGATCACCAAACAACAGCTAAAGATATGGCCATCATTGCTCGTGCATTTTTAAAAGATAATCGTTTAAAGGAATTGGGGAGTACCTACTCTTTATCTATAGATAAAACAAACAAACAAGAGGTACGTAATCTTATAAGTAAGAATAAATTATTAAATAAGGGAAGTTTTTTCTATTCTAAAGCTATTGGTATAAAAACAGGGTATACAAGTGATGCACGTCATACTTTAGTAGCAGCAGCAGAAGATAAAGGCCGTTGTTTAATTGCTGTTTTAATGAAGTGTGAAGAGAAGGAGGATCTTTTTAAAGATGCTAAAGAAATTTTTGAGGCAGCATTTTCCGAAGAAAAAAGTAGTCAATTACTCTTGAAAAAGAGCTCAAGAAGCTTAAAAAAAAACTCAAAAAAAGTAGCATAATACTGGAGGCTCTCCCAGAAAAAGATGTTTCCTTAAGTTATTATCCCTCTGAAGAGATGCAGCTATATGAACAAATTGTTTGGGAAGAGGCTCTCCAGCTACCTATTTATACTGGTCAAAAAGTAGCCGAGATCTCCTGGAAAACAGAAAGCGGATCTACTGTTTTAGAGGTGCCTCTTTTCTCATCCTCAGATATCCATGCAAATAATTGGAATTATGCTTTAATAACTGGGATTGGGTTGTTAATCCTAGCACTTATCTGGTGGATATTTTTACGCTACTTCAGATAAAGCTTGGTTGAGTGGATCACTAGAGGCTTTATCGACAACACGTCCTACATGTAAAACGCCCCGAATCCATATAGATACAGCACCAAAGGAAAGGATGGCTGCAGCTGGCATACCAGCTTCTATAGTACTAAAGGTAGCGAAGAGCACCTGGTTGACAGCTGCAGCTAAAGCGCAACCGGTTCTGCTAGCAAGCCCATCAACGATGAGCTTTCCTTTAGATTGCAATTCACGAGGCAGGGGAATAAAGGCAAGCTCTTTACTCGCATCGAATACAGTGCTTTTAGCAGCACGTGCCATGCAGAAAAGACATGAACCAATAATAACGGCTAGGCCCATAGAGGAGGTCCCAGCAAGGTTGGCTAAGGCAATAATAAAGACGGAATCATGAAAGATAGTACATCCAAAAAAACCAAAAGAAAAAACCATAACGACAAGGGGGGTGATCAATGCTGGGACACGCCATTTACACTTTTTAAGCATTACTGGGGCAATAAATAGGGCACTAAAAGTTGTAAGAAGACTGGACCAAAAGGTGAGGCGTCCATTGAATGCGCAGTAATTATTAGGGTCAGCATAGATTTTCTTGAGCATATCTAGAAAAAAAATCTCGTAGAGATAATAGGCTACATAATCAAAGACAACCATCATGCAGAGACTAAAAAGATAACGAGAATGCAAGATAGTTTTAAGTGATTCTAGTAAGGCAATTGGAAGGGGTTTATCAGGGCTTTCATGGGTATTTATTTCGGCATCTTGTTGATTAAGCCTATTTTTTAGCCAAGAAAAAATTAAAATAATCGTTCCTCCTACGGATGCTAAGATGGTACTCATCAGGATAAACGAGATCTGCCATGAACTTAAGTCAAGAGGCCCTGTAAGTTTTTTCCCTAGATCTGAGCAGAAGATTGTGACTGGGCCAGCTATAAGCCCGCCAAGACTTCCTCCGAGTAAAATAGGAGAGTAGAGCCCTTTTGCCATTTTAAGAGAGATGCGCTGATTCAAAAAACCGAAAAAAAGCACGCTCAAGATAGCGACTTTCCAAAGTTCGGCAGCTACATAATAAAGAGAAGCTGTCCAATTGTGAAGAAGATGTCCCAGAGAAGGCAGAGCTTTTGCAATTAAAGGGAAGGAGAGGGATTCTAAAAAAGCTCTATTGGGAAATATAAAGAGGGAGAAGAGTAGAAAAAAGAGAGAGAAAGCGGCGGTTGTAAACATAAAGATACTAGAGGGGCGATGTTTACGCATAAATACAGAGAGCCCATAGATAAGTAGAATTGTCAGGGGAAGGAGGGCCCAAAATTGGATAGCAGGTATGAGTTCTGCTCCCACAGAACTTAAACTAACAGCTAAGGTATTTCTTATGCTACGTAGGATGTAGTAATTAATATTAATAAGTGAAACGATAAAAAAAGCTGCAAAAAATAACAAAGAGTTAACATTTGCTACGCCCAGTAGTTTGAGGAATATTTTTTTTAACATACTAAGAAAATTGTAGTGTTTTATTTACTTCAATGTCAAGCTTTCGTAAAGAGCAATCCAATGATTTACAGAGAGAGTAGAAGGCCGAGCTTCTTTTCCTAGGCCAAGACATAGAAGAGCTTCTTGTACACGCTCTTTCCCAAAAGCACTAAGGCTTGTTGTTAGCATTTTGCGTTTTTTTTGAAAAGCCTCTCTTACAAAAGAAAAAAGACCTTTTTGAGTAATGCGTTCTTTTAAATCAAGGACTACGACAGCAGAATCAATTTTTGGAGCTGGAGAAAAACAATGGCGGGACACTTTAAAAGCGTAACGTGGAGTGCTATAATATTGTAAAAAAACAGATAAAGAAGAGTAGTCGGGTGTAGAGGGCTGTGCTACCATGCGTAGAGCTACTTCATTCTGGACCATGATCACTAATTTACTGAAAATATCCCCGCGTATTATAAACATGCCTAGTATAACAGCAGTTAAGTGGTAGGGCAGGTTCGCTATAATTTTTGTTTTTTGATCCGGCATGTATAAAGAGTGGGGATCAAAGTCTTTAATATCTCGATTGAGTACTTTTAAATTTAGATGGGCTGGTAAATGCTGTGCAAAAAGCGTATCTTTTTCTACAGCTGTTACATGGGCTCCTTTTAGAAGCAGTTTTTGGGTAAGAGCGCCGGGTCCAGGACCTATTTCAAGAACGCTTTCTCCTTCTTTCAGATCACTCAGAGCGATGATTTTATCAAGGATATTACCGTCGATAAGAAAGTTTTGCGAAAGGCTTTTTTTAGCACGTGCTCCTATACTTTCTAGGAAGGAATGAAGTTCACTGGGTCTAAACATGCTTAAGAAAAATTACTTTTGTAAGAAAAAGGGTTTGAAATTACCTGGTACCATAAGGGATAAATAATCTTGATCTATACCATAACGGTGGCGTAATTTTTTGCGCCAAGCAAGTGATTCAATACCAACGGCTTCTTGAATAAGAGCCCCTTTAAGTTTCTCCTCAAGAGAGGTAAAATCCACCTTGCCACCATCGGTATGATCATCTAAAAAGAAAATCCGGAAAATAGTTTCATCGTCCTTTTTAACAGAGGGAATGGGAGCGGAGTGCTCTTTGTTTTTTAAGCCAATTAAGATAGCTTTATGAGCTTCAGAAAGACTTTGAGCGGTTCGACTCATAGTTTCAGAGAGAGTTATTTTTATATTATCCAGAGCTATTTTCTGCAGAGCTTCATCTATAGGTTTTTTTTCTATATCGATGCTTTTGAGTAATATTTGAGAGGCTGCAATAGCTGCAAGTTCATTTTGAGCTCGGATAGTCAATACTTTATAATTCCAAGCCTCTTCGACAGGGTGATCAGCAGAATACTTCTCATAGGATTCCTTCAATCTAGAAGGGGTAATAGATGCTGTTGCTTTACTTTGCACCATAACGTAGACCATACGTCTTACTATAAGGTCATTCTGAACTATTTTAAAGACTTCGGGGTAGGTGAGAGACATCTGATCGATTTTGGCGATCACATTTGGGCCTAAAGTATCTTCAATTTCTTGGCGTACTTCACCGTCATTAACAGTTACTTTTAATTCTTTGGCACTCGATAAAATAAGCTGCTCATCAATCATGTCATCAAGAAAGGAGCGCCAGTTGGTCTCATAAAATTCAAGACGAGCTTCATTTGAATGTGCATAGGCCTGAAATTCTCTAAAAAAGATGAAATCCATTTTTTTTGTAACATCGACTACGGATATAGCTTGAGTATTAATTTTGGCTAGGATGCGATTTTGGACAACAATATCTTCTGCAGCATAGTAGGTGCCAAAGAGAGCTAAAAGTAGGAGGATAATCTTTTTCATATGAGTATCTTAGCAGTTTGTTCGTTCAAAAACAACGGCATAAAAACCATCCATGCCGCCTTTGGAAGGGAGCGAGCAAAAAGGTTCTTTAACCTGTTTAAGAGGAAGTTTTTTTAAAAAGTATTCTGTTTGCATCTGATTTTCATCAGGTAATAAGCTACAAGTAGCATAAATGATCTGTCCCCGCGGCTTAAGAAAAAGAAGTGCTTCTGTAAAGATCTGACGCTGGAGCTCTAAAACCCTTGAAAGACCTTCTTCTGTAAAGCGCCATTTCATATCAGGATTCCGGCGCATAGTACCGGTTCCTGTACAAGGAACGTCAGCCAAAACAAAGTCCATACGCCCCTTTAAGGCATTGAGTCTTTTTAGTTCTTCATTATGAATAAGTTGACTGTTTTGTATACCAGCCCTAGCTAAACGTTTTTTAGCCTGTATAAGAATTTTTTTACGCACATCATGGAGATAGAGTTGACCCTTACCTTGTAAATGATGGGCTAAAGCTAAGCTTTTTCCCCCAGATCCGCTGCAATAATCAAGAATATGGTCACCGGGTTGGACCCCCAACTGATGAGCAATCAGTTGACTTGCTTCATCTTGGATTTCAAAAAGACCTTCGGTAAACTCAGTAAGCGCTAAAAAATTAGTTTTTTCTTCAAAAATAATACCCGTTGGAGAATAAAGGCAAGGGCGCACAGGAAAGCGAGTAGCGAATTTTTCCAAAAGTTGATCGCGTGTAATTTTGAGTAGGTTAGCCCGGATTGTTGTGGGGGCTCTTCGATTAAGTTCTTCAGCTATTGAAAGAGCGCCCGCCTCTCCGAAGTGTCTATGGAGTAGATTAAATAGAGCAGGAGGGAGAGTTTCTTGAGTATTATTTTTTAAGTCTTTTACTTCAATATAGTTAGCTTCCAAGCCCCATTGTCTTACCGTATCATAAATATTTTCCGTAATGGAGGCTCTATCAGAGGATCCAAGGCTTTTATGCTCACGGAAGTAGCGGTGAATAAAAAGATCTAGAGGGCAGTGCTCTCCTCGGAAGGCTTTTAAGATCTGGACAATATGGAAATCTCGGAATGGTAGACGTTTCATGGAAACTAGCATATACTTTTCTGTCTTTGAAAAAAAGCATAACTAAGACTGCAAGGGGGATAATGTTTAAAATTTTTAAATAAGGAGATAGCATGTCTGAAAGGGTTAATTATTGTTCTCCTGTAAAAAACTAGTTAGGATTAAGGGAGCTGCTATTCTTGGGTTACTCTTTATTATAGCAGGCTTGTCCATTATTAAATAGGGGGTGGTGTTAAACTGATTTTCGGGTGCATCTCCCTAACACACATAGATCTCACGAGCTCTTTTCGAAAAGCATCTTGTTGAGATTACTCTATATCAAGTAGATAAACCAAAAAAGCAGGCAGACACCTTTTTGTCTTTGAAAAAAAGTATAACTAAGGCTACAAAGGGGAATAACTTTTAAAATTTTTAAGAAAGGAAATAAAATGTCGAAAGGAAGTAGCTGTTGCTGTCCTATGAAAAGTTGGCTAGCCTTGCTTGGGCGTGTTATTATTGGAGCGCTCTTTCTTATATCAGGCTTGATGAAAATTAAATATTGGGCGAGCATGGTACAAGTTGTTGCTAGTATCGAATTACCCTATCCGGCTCTTTTACTAGGACTTGGAACAGCTATAGAAATATTAGGGGGTATTAGTATTATACTGGGCTATAGAACGCGTATCGGCGCTTTAATGCTGATTGTTTTTCTGGCCGCAGCTACATATCTATTCCATAATTTCTGGGCAGTAGAAGCAGTACATACAGACGCAGTTCGTGAAGAATTTGTCCGTAATATTGTTTATCTAGCTGGACTTTTTCTTTTGGCCGCTTTTGGTCCGGGCAGCTATAGCATCGATGCAAAGACATGCTGCAACAGTAATTCTTGTCAGACTAAATAACTTTTTTTCAATAAAGCCTCTCTAAGAGAGAGAGGCTTTTGAATTAATACAAAAACATTTCTTCTAATGACCAATCTGGAAATTTCAAAAGCTCGATTTAATTTCAAGAACAGCTGTATATTCCTTTTAGCTGTTTTTATTGTTGCATTTGGACAACCTATATGGTCCTTTTGGCTTGGTCTTGTGAGTAGTTTTTGTGGGTATGCTCTTTTTTGGCAGATTCATAGACAACGATTTTGGTATAGCACCCTTTTTTTCTGCTTAGTACAATTAGTTCAGTTATCCTGGATGAGCAGTGTCGAATATGTAGGAGCAGGTCTTATTCTAGGATGGGTATTCTTTAGCCTGGGCTTAGGTATTTTTTTCGGTTTCTTCTCTCTTTTTGTAAAAGAAAAAATGTCACTAAGCACTATTCTTGCTTTAGCTGCCTTATGGACTATTTTTGAAAGAAGTCGTTTTTTTTTCTTATCAGGTTATTCATGGAATCCTGTTGGGTTAAGTCTAACAGGTTTTTTGCCTTTTCTTCAATTTGCTAGTCTCTTTGGTATTCTTGGTTTTACTTTTCTGGTTATAAGTGTTAATTTGCTTGTTAAAACTAAGAGATACTTTTTAGCAGGAGGTTCGTTGGCTCTTGTTTTTCTTTGGGGATGCATCCATCTTTTATTAAATACCCCCTCTAGAGAAGTGGTCCAAGTAGCTCTTATTCAACCCAATATACCGCCTATAGCGATTCAGTCTTTTCCTGTTTGGCAGAAGGTTCTTCCTCTTTTAGAGAAAGCTCGGGGAGCCGAGCTTCTTGTTCTTCCAGAAGGTGTTTTGCCTTATGGTTATGAAACCCCTGCTTTTGATAAAAAAAATATCCGATCAGCTAAGAAAAATTCCTCTGATTTTGTTTCCAATAAAGATATTCTTCACTCAATTAGTGAAGAGTATAATGCGGATGTTATAGCGGGTGTAGATGCTGATAATTATCAGGCAGCTGTTTTCATTAGTCCGGGAGTAGAGCAAATATACGGCAAAAGGATCCTTCTACCTTTTGCGGAATATATTCCTTTTCGTTGGTGCGCTTCTATAGCTGAACGTTTTGGTATAAAAGCTTCCTATAATAAAGGGGATGGGCCTCTTGTTTTTCAAGGGCGCAAACGCTGTGGGATTGGGATTTGTTATGAGGAGACCTTTGGGCATCTTGTGCAGGAAAATTACGAACTTGACCCTGACTTTCTTGTGTTTATTGTCAATGATGCTTGGTATCCTAATTCGACTCTTGGACGGCAGCACTTTTTTCATGCGAGACTAAGGGGCGTAGAACTGGGTCTTTCTATGGTGAGGGCTTCAACTAATGGAGTGACAGCGGCCTTAGATGGTCATGGTAGATTAATAGGAGCTTTGCCTGAAAATCAAGCGGGTGTATTAAATATTGCTGTACCCATTTGTCATTTCCCTACACTATATGCATATTTAGGGGACACCCCGATGATTATCTTGTGTTTCTTATGCATTGGCTTTAAGATAATTACACTTATAAAATCGAGAAGGCAATGGCGCAATCCTCTTGTTGGCTTACGCAAAAAACATTAAAAGAACCCAGTTCTTTTTCCGGTATTGGTTTGCATACAGGGTGTTCCGTTACCCTCTCATTTATGCCAGCTAAAGAGGGGACCGGCCTTATTTTTGAACGAGTAGATTTACCAGGAAAGCCCCGTATTCCTGCAAGCATAGAATATGTTGTTGATACAGCCCGTAGCACGGCCCTTGGTATTGGATCTGTACGTATTAATACAGTAGAACATGTCTTAGCGGCTCTGCGTGCTTTTGGTATTGATAATGCTATTTTACAGGTCTCTGCAGCTGAAGTACCCATTGGTGATGGGAGCTCACTTCCTTTTATCAAAATGATTGAGAAGGTGGGTGTGGTTGAACAAAATGCTCAGAAGCCTATTTTTCAGTTGGCTGAGCCCCTATATTACTCAGTTGAAGATATTCATATTGTAGCATTGCCATCTCCTGAATATCGCATAAGTTATATGCTCCACTATCCTCTTTCTCAAGCACTTAAATCTCAGTATACCTCGCATGTTATTACAGAAGATTCTTTTAAAAAAGAGATTGCCTCTTGTCGTACATTTGCTCTTTATAATGAAATTAGTGAGCTTATGGATAGAGGTCTTATTAGGGGGGGCAGCTTAGAGAACGCGGTTGTTATTAAGGATGATGTCATTTTTAGTAAAGATGGATTGAAATTTCCAGATGAGATGGCTAGACATAAGGTACTGGATATAGTAGGAGACTTGGCCCTTGTAGGACTCCATTTTCAAGCACACATTATAGCTATAAAATCAGGCCATCAGGCGAATACAGCTTTTGCAAAAATTATTTACAATGCACTTTCGAGGAAAACATGAAGTTAGATATTTTAGATATTAAAGACATTCTTAAAATTTTGCCTCACCGTTATCCTTTTTTATTTGTGGATAAGATTATTGAAATAGATTTAGAAAAACCAAGTATTATTGGTATAAAAAACGTGACCTTTAATGAAGCCTTTTTTCAAGGGCATTTTCCTGAAGCTCCTATCATGCCAGGTGTTTTACTTCTAGAGGCCTTAGCGCAGGTAGGTGGTATTTTAGTGTATCAAAAGGGGTTTCAAGATAAAATTGCTGTTTTTCTAAATATTACACAGGCTAAATTTCGTAATCCTGTTAAGCCAGGAGATGTGTTATATCTCCATGCTGAAGGGGTTTATTTCGGTTCAAAAGGGGGTCGTGTAAAAGCACGAGCTCTTATTAACAATGAAAAAGTGGCAGTAGATGCAGAGATCTCTTTTGCGCTTGTTCCTAAAAAAAGTATTTAAGTGAATTTATATGCAGCAAATTAATCGCCCACAAGAATTAATTGAAAGAGCCGTAAGGCACCCGATGATTCACCCAACAGCAATCGTTGAAGAAGGGGCTGTTGTGGGTAAGAATGTAACTATAGAACCCTATGCTATTATTAAGGGAACAGTGACGTTAGAAGAGGGGGTGACTATTAAGTCCCACGCTTATATTGAAGGTCATACAACTATTGGTCAAGGGAGTACAATTTGGCCGGGAGCTAGTATTGGTACAAAAACGCAAGACCTTAAGTTTCGGGGTGAAAAAACATATGTCGTTATAGGCAAAAATTGTGAAATTCGCGAATTTGTAACTATCAATTCTTCAGCTGGTGAGGGAACTACCGTTAGGATCGGTGATAATTGTCTTATTATGGCTTATTGCCATATTGCGCATAACTGCACAGTTGGTAACAACGTAATTATGTCTAATAATGCAACACTTGCGGGGCATGTAACAGTGGGTGATTACGCTATCATTGGGGGGCTTACTCCGGTTCATCAATTTTCTCGTATTGGCAGCTTTGCTATGGTCGGTGGCATGAGCCGTATAACCCATGATATTCCACCTTTCACCATTGGCGGAGGTATTCCCTATCGATTTGGTGGCCTTAATTTGGTGGGCCTAAAACGTCATGGTATGCCCCTAGAAACACGCCAGCTCTTAAGCCGGGCTTTTCGTTTTATATATCGATCAGGAATGCCTTTCGAGGAGGCTTTGCAAAAAATCGAGCAGGAAATTCCTCAAATCCCTGAAGTTATTCACTTTTTGCATTTCTGCAGATCATCAAGCAGAGGGCTTATTGGATTAAGAGAGCTGGGCTCTGAATTTGAAGACAATCTCGAATGAGAATATGTTTCTTTGGGACCCCGGCCTTTGCTGCTAGCCTTTTAAAGTCTTTAATAAAAGAGGGGTATTCCCCTATTGCAATTGTAACCCAACCTGATAAGCCTCAAGGACGTAGTAAAAAAGTTAATTTTTCTAGCGTAAAGGAGATTGCTTTAAGTGAGGGAATTAAGATTTTACAACCACTTAAGGCCTCAGACCCTTTATTCCTGGAGGAATTAAGAGCTTTAAGAGTTGATTTGCTGGTTGTTGTAGCCTATGGTCAAATACTTAAGTTGCCTTTACTTGAGATGGCCCCTTTAGGGGTTATTAATGTCCATGCTAGTTTATTGCCAAAGCTCCGAGGTGCAGCTCCTATTCAATGGGCCATCATTAATGGGGAATCTTTTACTGGTATTACTATTATGAAGATGAGTCTTGGAATGGATGAGGGGGATATCCTTTTACAAGAATCCTGTAATATAGACCCTAGTTGGAATGCAGATGAATTAAGGGACGCCCTTATACCTGTGGCAGAAAGAACTCTACTTGAAGTATTAAAAAAACCCCACAAACCAATCCCGCAAAATCACTTGTTAGCAACATATACAACTAAGTTAGAACTAGTTGATTCATATATTGATTTCAAGAAAGATTCTCAAAGTGTATATAATCATATTCGTGGCTGTAATAAGGAGCCAGGAAGTTGGACAAAAATAGTTATTAAAGGAGAGCTTAAAAAACTTAAAATACTACAAGCCTCCCTGGCACCTGGTGAGGGAGTAGCTGGTACTGTTCTTGAATGGGATTCTAAATGTGGAATTATCATTGCTTGTAAAAAAGGGGCAATTCTCCTTGATAGAGTCCAACTTGAGGGAAAAAAAAGCTGTCCGGGCAATAAGTTTACAGATGGGCATTGTAAAGATATCATTAAAATAGCTTGAAAAAAAATAGCGTCATCTTTATAAATAATTTACATTATTATTATAAAATGAATATTTAAAACCTTAAAATAGGGCGGAATAAAAATGACCCAAACCATTCAAAATTATAGTGAGATCCCCTCCTGCCGGAGCATAGGCATATGTGGGGGTATAGGCGCCGTGGTAGAGAAAGTGACTCTCTACGATAAAGTTTTAAAAGCTACGGGAGCCCTAGAGAAGGTCGGGAACCATTATGGTATAGGCGGGTATAGAGGGAGCCATTGGTCAACGTCGATTAAAACAGCGCGCTTAGGGCTAAGTATTTTAGATCCTGTAACTGACGTGGCTGATCTAATTATTGCCCTCCAAAAGGGGAACTGCCCAGCAATGCCTTTGCTAAATGGCGTAGCTAACTCTGTATCTTTGTTTAACGATGTACGCGATATAGCTAAGTGGAATATGACCCCTCGTGTGGAGAGTTGTCTGAGTACAGCTGAATCGGTTACTGCACTTGCAGCACTTTTTCCAGCGCTTGTACTCGATGCAATGGCGGTGAATAGCTTATATGCGGAGAGTAGCGGTTGCAAAGCAAGGGTTGACGAGCTCATTCGTCCGATCTACACGGACGATGCGCAGCCACTTGAAACAATTGAAGAAGAAGAACAGGTAGATGTCATAGATCTTACACAGCTTAAAAAGAGAGCGGAAGAAGCTGAGACTAAAGCCTGTACAAAAATATTGGGTATTGTTGAAAAAATCTTAGTAATTTCTACTATAATATTTAGTGCTATAGCCGCAGCATCCGGTATGGCTTTGGGAATTGTAGTGCCAATAGTTGCTACACTAACGCTTTTAAGTGTAGTTTTATCAATCACTAGATTATTCCGTAACGAGTTTATTCAGTTCAAAGATCCTGTAAATGAGACCTACGTGTAAGCGCTCACTTGGTATACTTAACAACCTGAGTAATAATTACATCACATGGGTGTAGAAGCTAATTACAGGAAACAGCTTTACAGGCTCTCCATCTGAGGTATTACTTGAGGAGAGCCCCTATAGTTAGGGGGCTCTTTTAAAGAGAAAAAGCACAAACTCAGGCTATATGAACTTTACGTAAATTTTTTATCCAAAAAATTATCAGATTATTTAATTTAAGCCACTCTTTTTTAAAGAAGAGTGGCTCTTATCGGTGTTAATTGTCCAAAGATCTGCCTCTTTGTGAATGTCTTTTTGTTTTTCTTCTATTAGCGCTTATTGCTTTCCTATGCCTTTTATCCATAACTCATGATTCTTCTGATATATACCCTTGCAGTTTTCAGATAGAGGTTCAGGGGGCTGTTTTAAGATCTGGAAATTATAGATTTTCAGAGAGTTCAACGCTTGCTGATTTGTGTGAGCTGGTGGGTTTAGAAGACAATGCCAATTTAAAATCTATTAAAAATAAAATCATAGACCATTCACAAAAAGAGCTTTTTATTCCTATAAAGGAAAAGAAGGTTGTATATTTAAAGGGAGCCGTAAAAAAAGTAGGCCCTTGTATTCTTCCTCAAGAATCTCGTATTAAGGATCTTAAAGAGATGGGGCTCCTTTCTAAAGAAGCGAGTAATCATTGGGCTAAGCGAAAGCGCTTGTTAAAAAACCAAGAAGAAGTTATCGTACCTTCCACAAATAAGAAATAGAATATCGATTTTAGATCTGACTTTCTAAATATGATTAATTTATTAGAGACAATTAGTTCATAAAGGCTCTTTTAAAAAGCCTGCAAGAAAGTTGCCTATAAAAAGCAAATCAAAAGCCCAGATGAATCATGGAATTCATTTGAGTGAAAAGAAAAAAGTTGTTAAGCTATCTATTTCTATTTTTATAGCGGTTTTGCTTCAAGTATAAAACCGCGCACAAGATTTTTTAAAGTAAGTAAGGCTAAAAGTCATGCGTATGCAATTAATGGGTAAAAAGTGTGGAATGGTTCAGCGCTTTAATGAAGAAGGTAACGTTGCTGCCTGCACGCTGATCGAAGTCGAGCCTAACGTCATTGCTCAGATTAAGACAAAAGAGAAAGATGGCTATACAGCGCTTCAGCTTGCATCCGGTAGTATAAAAACAAAAAATGTAAAGAAGCCTCAGATAGGCCATTTTAGCAAAGCAGGTATTGAAGTTAAACGACATCTGCAGGAAACACGTATCAAAAATGTTGAAGAATATACACTTGGCCAGAAAATAGGCGTAGATATTTTTGCAGAAGTAGCATTTGTCGATATCCAATCAGTTTCTAAAGGCAAGGGCTATCAAGGGGCGATGAAGCTTCACGGTTACGGTGGAGGCCCCGCAGCACATGGTTCAGGGTTCCATCGTCATCAAGGGTCTACTGGCATGAGATCGACCCCCGGTCGATGTTTACCTGGTGGTAAAAGAGCAAGTCGTATGGGTGGTGATGTAAAAACTGTTCAAAATTTACGTGTTGTAATTATTGATGTAGAGCGTAACTTTTTACTCGTAGAGGGTTCAGTAGCTGGGGCTAAAGGCGCTCATGTTACAATTAGCCCGGCAGTGAAGAAATAATTTTAGGGAAAGTAAGGACTCAAAGTGACTACATTAAAGAAATATAATTTGATAGGTGAAGAAATAGGAACAGTCGCAGCTCCATCTTCTTTGGTTTCCTGTGTAATTAATAGTCAGCTCATTAAAGATTATATAGTGGCTCTTCGTGCTAACGCAAGACAGTGGTCAGCTAATACAAAAGGCCGTAGTGAGGTTTCGAGTTCAACTCAAAAACCACATAAACAGAAAGGTCTTGGGAGATCTCGTCAGGGATCTTTAGTAGCGCCACAATATAAAGGCGGAGGACGTGTATTTGGACCTAAGCCTAAATTTGATTACCATGTAAAAATTAATCGAAAAGAGAAACGTCTTGCTATGCGCAGCATCTTATCAGAAAAAATTGAAGCTGGTAAATTACATGTTCTTGAGTGTCCTCAAATAGAGACTCCTAAGACAAAAGTTTTTGTAGATTTTATGAAAAAAATTGGAGTTCATGGCAGGCGTGTTATATTTTTAAGCGAAGCTTCGTTTGAGCATTTTGAAATTGAAGGAGAAAGCCTTACTTTTCAAGTACCAAGCTATGAAACAGATGCTTTTGCTTTAAGTGTACGCAATATTGATCGCGCCCATTTTTCTCTTGTAACGAACATCAGTGGTTATGATCTTATATGTGCTCATGAAATTGTGATTACAGAAAAAGCGCTTAGTCACCTAAGCAGCAGTTTGGCGGAATAGGGAGGACTATATATGCAAAACCCATACGAAATAATTAAATCCCGTTATATAACAGAAAAGACAACAGTACTTGAAGGGCTTCATACAAAAGAGAATAATCGTTCTCTTCGTGCATGTAAGAATCCGCACTATGTTTTTATAGTGGAAAAAAATGCAAATAAGCAGCAAATTAAATGCGCTTTAGAAAAAATCTATTGCGCACAAAGTATTAAAGTTGTGGCGGTCAATACGATTCAAATGAAAGCAAAAGCTACAAGAGCAAAACGCGGACGTGCAGGTGCCAAACCAGCTTTTAAGAAAGCTATTGTCACTCTTGCCGTTGGCGATAAGATCGATAGCGTATAAAAGAAGGGCTGAAGATATGTTGAAAAAATACCGCCCCATTACACCAAGCATGCGTCAGCTTGTTCTGCCTATGATGGAACAGCTAACAAGAGTTTGTCCTAAAACAGGTGAATCAATTAAGCCATCTAAAGGCTTACTTGTTCCTAAAAAAAGTACTGGTGGCAGAAACAACCTCGGTCGTATTACATGTAGACACCGAGGTGCTGGGCATAAAAGACAAATTCGCGTTATTGATTTTAGACGCGATAAAGAGGGCGTTCCTGCAAAAGTGTATGCTATTGAGTATGACCCTAACCGTTCGGCGCACATTGCGCTTTTGAATTACGTTGATGGTGAGAAACGCTATATTATTGCCCCACAGGGAATAAAAGCAGGTGATGAAGTCATCACAAGTGATACAGCACCTTTCACAGCTGGTTGTTGTATGAGAATGAAATGCATGCCACTTGGTTCTTCTATACACAACTTAGAAATGGTTCCAGGACGAGGAGCGAAGCTTGTAAGATCAGCTGGACTTTCAGCTCAGCTAATGGCGCGTAGTGGTGGGTATGTAACCCTCCGTATGCCTTCAGGTGAAATGCGTCTTATTCATGAAGATTGTAGGGCAACATTTGGTACAGTTTCTAATCCTGAACATAATCTTCGCGTAGAAGGTAAAGCGGGAAGAAAGCGTTGGATGGGTATTAGACCCACAGTACGTGGTACAGCGATGAATCCCGTAGATCATCCACATGGTGGCGGAGAAGGTAAACATAATGGTTATATTCCACAAACCCCATGGGCGATGCAAACTAAAGGCTTCCGCACACGCAATAAGAGAAAGTCTCAAAAAATGATTATTAAAGACCGCAGGAAATAGAGTATATGGCTAGGTCATTAAAAAAGGGTCCTTATGTGGCCCATCACCTTATGAAAAAGGTGATTACAGGAACAAAGAAACCTATTAAAACATGGTCTCGTGATTCAACTCTTCTACCTGAAATGGTAGGAATGACATTTGAAGTCCATAATGGACGTAAATTCATCTCCGTCTTTGCTTCAGAGAATATGGTTGGTCATAAACTCGGTGAATTTGCTCCTACGAGAACATTTAAGGGGCATCCGATCAAAAAATCCGAAGCCTCAGGAGGAGCGTCATAATTATGGAATGCTCGCAAGCTGTAACAAAATATATTCGTATTAGTCCACGCAAGGCACGCCTTGCAGCTGGATTAATTAGAGGACTTCCTGTCAGTGAGGCTTTATCGCAATTAGAGTTTAGTCCACTCAGGGGGAGTCGATTGCTAAAAAAGACTCTCATAAGTGCTATTGCTAATGCTGAAATGCAATTAGATATAGCCAAAGAGAAGATGATTGTTATGACTGTAAAAATAGATTGCGGTCCTGTACTCAAACGTTCAAAGCCGAAAAATCGTGGTGGTCAACATCCCATTTTGAAACGTACGAGTCATTTTACTGTAGTAGTTGGCAGATAAAGAGGAGCTAAAAGGAATTATATGGGACAAAAAGTATCACCGATTGGGTTTCGACTAGTCCGTAATAAAAAATGGAGATCTCTTTGGTATGCCAATAAGCACGATTTCGGATCACTAGTTGTTGAAGATTTTCGTATTAGAGAATTTTTAATGAAGAAAGCTTCGCTTTCAGCTACTGCGCGTATTTCAATTAAGCGTATGAGCGAAAAAATTGAAGTTACTATCCATACAGCAAGACCAGGGCTTGTTATTGGTAAAAAAGGTGCTGAAATTGACATACTCAAAGCAGAGCTAAAAAAATGGCTTGGAAAAGATGTTTGGATCGAAGTTGAAGAAATTAAACGTCCAGATCTCGAAGCTAAGCTGGTTGCCGAGAATATTGCGAGACAATTAGAAAAAAGATTGCCCTTCCGTCGCATCTTAAAAAAAGCTATGCAGACGAGTATGGACAGTGGTGCAGCTGGTATTAAAGTACAAGTTTCTGGAAGAATTGGTGGCGCAGAGATTGCCCGTACAGAAGGGTATAAAGAGGGTACAGTTCCTCTTCATACAATACGTATGAACATTGACTATGCTACAGCAAGAGCAGAAACAACTTATGGTACAATTGGTGTAAAAGTATGGATTAATAAAGGCGAAGATATCTTGCCTGTGGGACTATTCCAGGGAGGAAGTTCAACATGACATTAATGCCTAAACGTAGCAAATTCCGTAAAATGCATAAAGGCCACATGACAGGCCTGAGCAAAGGCGGAACTTTTGTAGATTTTGGTGAATTTGGTATGCAAGTACTTGAACGTGGGCGTATCACAAACAGACAAATAGAAGCTTGCCGTGTTGCTATAAACCGCTACTTCAATCGTCGCGGTAAAGTTTGGATTCGTATTTTCCCTGATAAACCTATTACTAAAAAGCCCGCAGAGGTTCGTATGGGAAAGGGTAAGGGAGCTGTTGATCATTACGTAGCAGTCGTTCGTCCAGGGCGTGTGCTTTTTGAAGTGGCTAATGTCCCTCGTGAGATGGCACAAAATGCACTGCGCCGAGCAGCTGCTAAACTAGGCGTAAAGACACGCTTTGTAGAACGCTTGGAGAGAGTGTAAACCTATGAGAAAAGAAACGAAGTTATTACGCGATCAAACAATTACAGAGTTGAAAGAACTTCATAAAGAAGAAGAAAGAAAGCTTTTTGATTTGATTAACGAAAACAGGGTTAATAAAAAGTTAGATAAGCCTCATCGTCTAAATGCTGCAAAGAAAAAAATTGCACGCATTCTAACATTGACCCTCGAAAAACAAAGAGAGGAAAAAGCATGAGCGATCTAGAAATAATAGACGCGCGCAAAACTCATAGAGGGACTGTTATCTCCGATAAAATGGATAAAACAGTGACTGTAAGTGTTGAAAGGACCTGTCGCGACAACGTTTATGGCAAAGTTATTAAAAAAAGAAAAAAATACTATGCTCATGATGAGTCTGAAAGCGCTAAAATCGGCGATACAGTCCTTATTATGGGGACAAGGCCTCTCTCTAAGCTTAAGCGTTGGAGAGTTGTAGAAGTGTTAAAAAGTTAAAAAAGCGCTCTTGCGAAAATCAAGACGGCAGGGTATAATCTTGCCTCTATTATTTACGTATGAGATAGGAATGAGGATAACGTGATCCAACAAGAATCGCAGCTTAAAGTTGCAGATAATACCGGTGCTAAGCAAGTAAAATGCTTTAAAGTTTTGGGCGGATCTAAGAGACGCTACGCTGCTGTGGGCGATATTATTGTCTGTTCAGTACGCGAAGCGGATCCTGAAAGCCAGGTTAAACCAGGTGAAGTCGTTAAAGCCGTTATTGTAAGAACAAGAAAGTATATTCGCCGTGGTGATGGTTCAAAGCTGCGCTTTAATAGCAATAGCTGTGTCCTCATCGATGACAAAGGCAATCCGCGTGGAACGCGTATCTTTGGCCCTATAGCACGTGAAGTTCGCGAAAAGGGTTACGTAAAGATTAGTTCATTAGCACCGGAAGTTATTTAATTAGGATTAGTTAAGTTAAATGAGTAAATTTATTCGCCAGAGCGACACAGTTATTGTGATAGCAGGTAATGATAAAAATAAAATAGGCAAAGTAATTGCCAGAAATGGGGACCGCCTTATTATTGAAGGTGTTAATGTGCGTAAAAAGCATATGAAGCGCACCCAACAAGGCCCTGGGCGTATAATTGAAAGAGAAGGTCCAATTCACATTTCTAATGTGCAATTTGCTCTCAAAGATGGCACGCCTGTTAAGCTAAAAGTACGTAAAAGTTCAGAAGGGGAAAAGGAACTTGTATACCAAAAAGATGGTGTATCAATTCTTTATCGTTCTGTAAAAAGATTAGCTGAGTAAGAGGAAAAATGAGTCGCCTTAAGAAAAAATATAACGAAGAAATTAAACAAAAGCTACAACTTGAGTTTGCTTATGTTAATCCAATGTTAATTCCTCAACTTAAAAAAGTTGTGATTAGTATGGGTTTAGCAGAGGCGTCTAAAGATAAGAATGCCATTCAAGACTGTGTGAATGAACTTACAATGCTATCAGGACAAAAGCCTATTTTAACTAAAGCTCGCACTTCTATTGCGAACTTTAAGTTACGTGAAGAGCAAATTATTGGCGCTAAAGTAACATTGCGCGGTAAAAGAATGTATGATTTCATTGATCGTTTTTTCAATATTTCAGCTCCTCGTATTCATGACTTTAGAGGCTTTCCTCTAAAAGGTGATGGCCGTGGAAACTATTCCCTAGGCCTACAAGATCAACAAATTTTTCCCGAAATCAACTTAGATAAAGTGAAAAGAGCCCAAGGGATGAATATCTCGTTCATCACGAGTGCAGTAAATCAAGAAGAATGCAATATGCTTTTAAAAGAACTTGGCCTTCCATTTCAAACGGCAGCTTAAGGGAGTAAAGAAGAAAAAATGACGACAACAAGTGATCCAATATCTGACCTTTTAACACGTATTCGTAATGCGCTTAAAGCTCAGCACCGTTTTATAGAATTGCCAAGCAGTAAAATGAACTTTCGTATAGCAGAAATTCTGCGAGACCAAGGGTTTGTTGGGAATGTAATGGTAAAAGAAGAAGACGGTCGCAAGGTGATGCGTATCTTACTGAAATACGGATTGAATCGTAATCCTGTTATAAATGCCCTCAAGAGAATGTCCAAGCCAGGACTTAGGCGCTATGTAAGTAGCAAAAAGATTCCTCTTGTGTGCGGAGGTCTTGGTATTTCTATTGTTTCTACATCACATGGTGTGATGGCTGGACATGAAGCCCGTGGTAAAAAGCTCGGCGGCGAGCTCATTTGTTTAGTCTGGTAAAGGAGAGTAGTAAAAATGTCACGTCTAGGAAAACAGCCTGTTAGCATCCCTCAAGGAGTGCAGATTACACAGGCTGACAAAACTATTACAGTTAAAGGATCAAAAGGGTCCCTTGCGCTTAATATAAGTGCATCTGTTCTTCTTAATATTCAAGAAGAGGAAGTAGTTCTTTCTCTCAAAGAAGGTCATGAAGACGAAAGCAATATGCATGGACTCTATCGCCAGCTTATTCATAATATGGTTGTAGGTGTAAGCACCGGATTTCATAAAAATCTTGAAATGATAGGTGTCGGTTATAGAGCAATCGTCCAAGGGAAAATATTGGATCTTCAAATTGGTTATTCACATCCAACACGTTTAGATATTCCTCAAGGTGTGGAAGTAAAAGTAGAAAAAAATACGGCCATTATGATTACAGGGATAGACAAGCAAGTAGTCGGCCAGTTTGCTGCAAATGTACGTGAATTAAGACCCCCTGAACCTTATAAAGGTAAAGGCATTCGTTATGTAGGCGAATACGTGCGACGCAAAGCTGGTAAATCTGGCAAAAATAAGGCAGCGTAAGGTTAAGGACCATGGAAAATAGTGTATATAAAAGTTACGTACGTAAACAAAAGCGTGCGAAAAGAGTTCGTAAGAAATTAAAAGGCACCAGCGAAAGACCTCGTCTTTCTGTCTATAAAAGTAATGCACATATTTTTGCTCAGATCATTGATGATGAAAAAGGGCATACACTTGCAGCAGCATCAACACTAGCAAATGGCAAACGCAATAAAGAATCAGCAGCAATTGTTGGCGACCAAATCGCCGAAGTAGCTTTATCAAAAAATATTAAGACCGTCATCTTTGATCGCGGGCCTTTTAAATATCATGGCGTTATCAAGGCCCTTGCTGATAAAGCAAGAGAGCGAGGACTGGAGTTTTAACTAATATGGCAAATCCCAAAGTAGCAAATCATAAGCAGTATAAAGATAAAGATACAGGGCCTAAACTTAATGAAAAGGTTCTTTTCATTAACCGCTGTTCCAAAGTCGTTAAAGGCGGACGTAAGTTTAGTTTTTCTGCTCTTATACTTGTAGGTGATGGTAGTGGTAAAGTTGGTTATGGTTTTGCCAAAGCTAACGAACTATCAGACTCTATTCGTAAAGGAGGAGAGGCTGCTCGTAAGAATATGGTTTCTTTTGAATTAGAAGGTTCTACTATTCCACACGAAATAGCAGTAGAGATGGATGGATCCAAGCTTCTTTTGAAACCAGCACCTGAAGGTACGGGTGTTGTTGCTGGTTCGAAAGTACGTGCTGTACTTGAATTTGCAGGTATAAAAGATATCGTAGCTAAGAGTCTTGGCTCTAGCAATCCAATTAATCAAGTAAAAGCTGCATTTAATGCACTTTCAAAATTACGCAGTCGTCGTAAAACTTTAGAGCAGAGAGGTGTTCATGCTAACGCTTAATACATTAAAAAATGTTTCCCGTCCTAAAAAAGCACGGAAACGTGTTGGTCGCGGTTCTGGCTCGGGACTTGGCAAAACATCAGGTCGTGGCAATAAGGGTGATGGCTCAAGATCGGGCCGAAAACAAAGACTTGGTTACGAAGGAGGTCAATTTCCTCTTTTTAGAAAACTTCCTGTAAGGGGATTCTCTAATGCAGAGTTTAAAAAGAACTTCTATATTCTAAATCTACAAGAGATAAATAATTTATTTGTTGATGGAGAAGTGGTTTCTGAAAGTACTCTTCGTGAAAAGCGCATATTGAAAGGCCGCTTTGACGGCATCAGAATCTTGGGTAACGGCACAATTGATAAAAAAGTGATAATCGAAGCTCAAGGCTATTCTGCATCAGCAAAAGAAAAGCTTGATGCCGCTAAAATTAGTTATAGTATAATTGCTTAAGGAAACTCATGATCGAAGCAGTGCTGCGTGTACTACGGATACCTGAACTTAAGGCACGTATTCTCCTAACATTGGGACTCTTGCTTATCTGCCGTATAGGTGGATTTGTTCCTGTTCCAGGAATCAATGGAGAAGTTGCTTTGCAGTATTTTAAGCAGGCAACAGGCGGCGGACAAAATTTATTCCAACTCGTAGATATTTTTTCCGGCGGTGCTTTTGCTCAAATGACAGTTACTGCGCTCTCGGTGGTACCTTATATTTCAGCTTCTATTATCCTTCAACTTCTTACAGCTCTTATGCCAGGGCTCCAGCGTGAAATGAAAGAGAATCCAGATCTCGGACGCCGTAAAGTAGGTAAATGGACAAGAGTGGCAACGATGCTGCTAGCACTTCTTCAATCAGGTCTTTTTGCTAAATATGCTATACAAATGAATCAGGCACAACCAGGAATAATAGCACCTGGACTTCTTGCTTTAAAAATCGCAGGAGCTCCTTGGCTTTTTTACTCTATTGTCATGATTACAATGACAACAGGTACGCTTTTTCTTATGTGGCTCGGTGAACAAATTACAGAAAAAGGTATCGGTAATGGCGTAAGTATGATTATTAGCCTAGGTATACTTTCCTCATTACCCACCACAATCGGTCGTGTTATTCAGCAGCTTAACTTGGATTCTCAAGTAACAGGTCAGTTGACATTCTCGACTTTAGTTGTTCTGTTAGCTGTTTTCATATTAGTAATTATTGCAACGATTTTAATTATCCAAGGTCAGCGTAAAATTCCCCTACAATATGCACGCCGTATTATCGGAAATAAAGAAGTTCAAGGGTCGAGTGCCTATATTCCTTTGAAAATTAATTACGCAGGGGTGATACCTGTTATCTTTGCCTCATCACTTTTAATGTTCCCAGCTACTCTTGCTCAGTTTTTAGGCGCCGAAAGCTGGCTCGCAACATTTGCCGCATGGATATCTCCAGGCAGCTCTGGATATATGGTCTTTTATGTTCTCCTAATTCTATTTTTCACCTATTTCTGGACAGCTACACAGTTTCATCCTGAACAAATAGCTTCAGATATGAAACGTAATGGAGCATTTATTCCTGGTATTAGACAGGGGAATCCAACAAGAGACTATTTAGAAGCTGTTATGAATAGAGTAACACTTATTGGCGCAGCTTTCTTGGCCTTGATAGCTATTTTACCAGCTTTGGTAGGTGCTATTTTGGGAGTAGACCAGACAATTACCTACTTTTTTGGAGGAACAGCCCTTCTTATTTTAGTAGGGGTTATCCTTGATACAATGAAACAAGTTGAATCACAGCTTCTTATGAAGCGTTACGAGGGCTTTATGAAAAAAAGCAATCGTTACTAGTAGCTCTTTTTACAAGAGATGTGATATCATTTTCGGAATATTTATTTAGAGCGGAGACGGAAATTTATTTATGCCTAGAATTATCGGCGTTGACATCCCTAGCAACAAGCGTTTAGAAATCAGCTTGACTTACTTATACGGGATAGGGCGAAGCGTATCAAAAGAAATTATTGAGAAGCTTGCCCTTGATCCTAACATGAGAGCAGGCAAACTGTCGGAAGAGGATATTGCCCGCTTAAACAGTGTTTTACAATCACAATACGTGGTTGAAGGTGACTTGCGCCGTCAAGTTCAGAATAATATTAAACGTTTGATGAGTATTCATTCCTATAGAGGTTTGCGTCATCGCTTAGGTCTTCCTGTCCGGGGTCAACGTACAAGAACAAATTCAAGAACACGTAAAGGGCGCCGTAAAACAGTCGCCAATAAGAAGAAATAAGTGAGAGGAGTTTAAACTTTGAATAAGCAAAGTAGTGCACAGCAATCTTCAAGCTCGAAGAAAAAGCCTGCTGTTAGAACAAAAAAGAAACAAACAAGACATGTTCCTGCGGGTGTAGCTCATGTAAAATCAACATTTAATAATACAATTATTGTTATTACAGATCCAGCTGGTAGCGTACTTTCATGGGCGTCTGCTGGTAAAGTAAATTTTTCTGGCTCTCGCAAATCATCTGCTTTTGCAGCTACAATTGCCGCACAAGATGTGGCTAAGGTAGCACTTAGCATGGGCATGAAAGAAGTGGAAGTGAATTTAAAAGGTCCAGGTGCTGGTCGTGAGTCAGCAGTGAGAGGTCTTCAGAGCGCGGGTTTAGCCGTTACGATTATTCGTGATAAAACGCCTATCCCTCATAACGGGTGCCGTGCGCGCAAGAGACGTCGGGTTTAAAAATAAAAGGATTATTGGGGAAGACGATGACAGTTGTTTATGGCAAATTTGAAATGCCTGAAAAGATCGCTGTAGAGGAAAAAAAGAGCAGCACATTCAGCCGTTTTGTGGCCGAACCTTTTGAAAGAGGTTTTGGACATACAATAGGTAATAGTTTAAGAAGAATGCTCCTAAGTTCTCTAGAAGCTCCGGCAATTATTTCTGTAACTATTGAGGGCGTTCCTCATGAGTACACGGCAATCAGTGGTGTAATTGAGGATATGACTAATATTATCCTGAATTTAAAAGGCGCTTTATTACGTAAAATAGTAACGGAAGAGCAGAAAGCTCTCAGAGCACCTCGCATATTGTCCAAAATACTCAATGTAACGAGAGAGGATCTAGAGAAAAATGAGGGTCAAGTAAAAGTTACTTTAAAAGACCTGATTGATTTCAGCGATTTTGAAGTTTTTAATCCTGACCATCACATTCTTACAGTAACAAAGCCTTTAACTAAGAGAATTGACTTAAAGATAGCTATAGGTAGAGGATATGTGCCTTCCGAACGGCATGTTATTTTTGATCGCATGGTTGATGAAATCTTAATTGATTCATCTTTCTCGCCTGTTAAAATGGTCAACTACTATGTTGAGAATACACGTGTAGGACAAGATACAGACTATGATCGTTTAATTTTAGAAGTAACAACCGATGGACGTGTAACAGCTGAAGAAGCCCTTTCCTTTGCTACACAGATCGGCATTCGACACTATGAAGTTTTTAATAAACTGCAAAAACAGACTCTTATTTTCGAACAAGAGGAAGAGCTTGAAGACAGTGATCGTGATGAGGTTATGCAAAAATTAGTTCTTCGTATTAGTGAAATTGAACTTTCTGTTCGCAGTACAAATTGCCTTAATGGAGCTGAGATTGAGTTTATCGGTGAACTAGTTACCCGTGCTGAATCTGAAATGTTAAAATTTAGAAACTTTGGAAAAAAATCTCTTAATGAGATTAAGGCTAAATTAACAGAAATGGAATTACATCTCGGTATGGACCTAACAAAATATGGTATCACTCGTGAAAATGTCCGTGAAGTTATTATAGCTTATATAGAATCCCAAGAAGAAAAGGATGAGTCATGAGACATCGTAACCACACTTTTAAAGTTGGCAGAACAGCCCCGCATAGACGTTGTATGATTGCAAATATGCTTAAATCTTTAATTTTAAATGGTCGTATTGAAACGACTGTAACTAAAGCGAAAGAATTGCGTAAACATGCTGATCGTATGGTCACACTGGCAAAGAAAGATGATTTGTCTAGCCGAAGAGCTGCTATTGCTGGACTTATGGTTCGCTTTAATACGCTTTCTCCTAAAGAAGCGCGTCTAGTTAAGATAAAAAAGGATACAACTGCTTATAACGGTGACCGTACGGTTATAGATATTTTGTTTACTCAGCTAGGCCCTCGCTTTAAAGAAAGACAAGGCGGATATACACGTATTCTACGCACAGCTCCAAGCGTTGGGGATAATGCACCTCGTTGTTTAATTGAATATCTCGCCAATTAAAGTTACCCTTGGTATAACTCTCGTTATACAAAGAAAAGGATAGAAATAAGTGTCAATTCGCATAGCAGTTAATGGGTTTGGGCGTATAGGAAGACTAGCACTTCGTGCTGCATTACAGCACGAAGATATTGAGATTATTGCCATTAATGACCTCGTATCAATTAAAGATATAGTCTATCTTTTTAAGTACGATTCAACACATGGGACTTTTCCCGGTTCTGTAGAAGCTTTTTCTGATTATATCCTTCTTAATGGAAAAAAAATCCATGTCTACTCGGAAAAAGATCCAGAAAAACTACCCTGGCAGGAATTAAGAGTGGATTATGTTATTGAATCGACAGGATTCTTTACAAAGAAAGAAGATGCCGAGAAACATTTAAAAGCAGGTGCAAAACGAGTAGTTATTACAGCTCCAGTATTAGAAGATGTTTCAACATTCGTTATGGGCGTAAACCATGAGAAATTTGATCCTCGGAAAGATAAAGTTATATCAAATGCCTCTTGTACAACTAACTGCTTAGCACCCCTTATAAAGGTGTTAATAGATGAGTTTGGGGTCGAAGAAGGACTTATGACCACGATTCATGCAATAACTGCTACGCAGTCAATTGTTGATGGTTCTTCAAAAAGGCGTGGCAGAGGCGGGCGAGGGGCTTTACAGAATATCATTCCGGAATCAACAGGCGCAGCCAAAGCTGTAGTCTCCGTAATACCTGAGATCGAAGGAAAATTAACAGGGATGTCTTTTAGAGTACCTGTAGCAGACGTTTGTGCTATAGATCTAACAGTGCGTCTTACAAAAAAAACAAGTTATGAGTCGATTGCTGCTGCAATGAAAAAAGCGAGTGATGGTTCTCTAAAAGGAATTTTAGGTTATACAGAAGAAGAAGTTGTTTCAAGCGATTTTATTAGCAGTCCTTACTCCGCCATATTCGATAAGGGGGCGGGTATCGCTTTGAATGACACATTCTTTAAATTAATAGCGTGGTATGACAACGAAACAGGGTACGCTACTCGTGTTATCGATTTACTGCGTTTTATTGCCACAAAGGAAAATCATTAAGTGCATTTTACAAGAGAACCTATTATAGAAACGATAGTAACGCCTAAAGATGGGTATAAGTTACTGATACGCAGCAGTAAAATAGCTGGTGCTGAAGAATATATTGTTGATGCTCTAGAAATTGTAAGCTTTGGCTTTGTCTTTTTCTATCGTAGTGTAGAGAAACCTAAGTCTTTTTTGCTTTCTGTTACAGATTACGAAGTAGCCGAAACACGTGAAACTAAAATTGCGCTTAAAACAACTTATTTAGACCGCGGCATTAAAATTGGCGGTGGTAAAGAGATTTCTAAAAAAGAGCCTATAGAAGAAAGTTTGCCAGAGAGCGCCTCAGAAGATACTTTTCTTGAAAAGAAAAAAGACCGTAAACGCAATCGCCGCCGCCGTGGCCGTAGCGATGATAAAGAAGAAACAAGTATAGCAGTTACGCCCTCTTCGGGTCCTTATGATACTTTTATGGAAGTGTCTCCAAGTCATGATCATGATAAATTAGTTGGAGATGTTTCCGAGGCTGTGATTTTAGGGGCACATCAGATGCATATCCTTCTTCCACCCCCTTTAGGGCTTATTTCGGAATCATTCGGTAAAAATAAGCCTAAAGAAGAGACCCATCTTCCAGAAGCACCGATTACTTCTGAGGAACGTGTAAAAATATTAATGGATGATGTTACCGAGGATTAATAATCCTTATTTCCCGCTTGGATGGTGGAATGGTAGACACTGGGGACTTAAAATCCCCTGGGAGAAATCCCGTGCGAGTTCGACTCTCGCTCCGAGCATCTTTATCTACAAGGGTTTAAGTTTTCACTAGCTTAAGCCCTTTTTTGTTGATGCCGATTTTGTCCAACCCCTGTCCAACTTTTTTGATTGCCAAAAACATCGTAAAATCTTTTTTATCGGTCTAATCTGTCTGGATTTACAATTCACCCCATCGGCAAATAACTGTAACCCCTATTTGAAATCCATGGTGTAATCCCGACATCATTTGGAAAATTTAAAATGGATATGACTTATCAATTTGCCTGGAAGGCGGGTGAAACAGTCTTTTATATAGATGCTTTTGATTACAGATATGCAGCAAAGAATGGGAACCTATCTTGGCGGATTAATATAATCCTGGATTAGTCAAGCATCATTGTCGCTATGCAAAGAAAAACGGTTCGATAGGATCCTGGGAGAAGTTCGCTATTTTTTCAAACCCTCATCAAGGGCATCAAGCTTTGAAAGAGTGGCTACATTCCAAAACAATGTTGTAATGTGATTTACATGGCATCTCTAAGCATTACCAAATATCTTCCCCAGAGCAATTCGTGCAAGCTTTAGCAGCAGCTAGTAAAATACCTTCTAAAACTAAACTGAGAGACCTAACTCAGCTCGAATTTGACGCATTACTTTCCTCTATAGAGAAGTTGTGTGGGTTTAACCAAGTAGGTAATGAAGAGTTTTATCTATTACCTAAAATAGCTGCAAACATTGGATGTGCTGATGAAGAAGATCTTTATCTTGTTGGTAAAGACATTACTTTGACGCAAGACGAAGCCATAAAATGGATAGTTTCGCATAGGCTTGATGCTGTCATAGTTCGTCATTCAAGTGGGACTCATTTGCGTTCTAGGCCTCGTTATCACATGCAAACATTAAACTTAACATGGGAGCAGCATTGTGAGGCGGCAGGGGGATTGGATATCTTAGCTCGCGTGGTAGGTGAAAAGAGTTCAGATCAATGCGTATGGGGTCTCATTAACGGTATTCGAAATGCGAGAGAAGAGGCAATTGAATCTTCTAATTTAATTTCAAAAAAGGTAGAAAATGAACGGGTAGTTTTATTGCGAAATGATCAGGTTTTGTGGGGAGTTAAAGAGGCAAGTGTTGCCCTATTGCTCAAAATGGGTATTGATACCCCTATCGTTAAAAATGCAGTTCTATTTCTTCGTTATTTACTTTCGCTATCGGAAAATAAAGAAAATTCTCCAGTCGTTTTATTTGCTCATAACCAAGGTGCGACCATTACTGAACATGCTATCGCTTTGCTTTCTAAGCAAGAGAGACAGAAAGTTCGAATTTTTACATTTGGAGGATGGTCTTTTATCGCTCCAGATGCTGCTCATTCAGATTCTCATAATTATGCAATCGCCCTGGATCTAATACCTCGAGTGGGTTCTTATAACTCTCAATATTTTGCAATCAGAAGATACGAAGGTTTAAAAGAAGGTTTAAGCGATGATGAAATTATTCGACGCTTAGTTTTTGGAGATGCAATTCAAGAACTTGATTGTTTAGACCCTTATGTTCATGAAAGGTATGCTCAGGAAAGATGCAAGTTTTATAGAAGTGAATTCGAAAAGATTAGCAATGTCACTGTTGTTGATTCTGGAAGCATGTAGGAACACTCCTTCAAGAATGAAAGTTATCAAAATATTGTTCTTGAAAAGATTGAGAAATATAGAAAAAGCTCAACTATAATTGCATTGATGGACTCTCAAAAATTGCTTGTTGAATCTTTTGTTTAAGAGATATATATGAACTTTTCCATTGATGTTGAAGACGATAGAAAAAAAGATATGCATGGATAGCAACAATTATTCATCTTGTTTTGTTTCCATTCCTTTTTATCTTTGCTGCTACAAGTATTATGCTATTTGATAGCCCCAGTATGTCAGTTCCTTTTGGTCTATCGTAAGCACAGAAAAACTGCCAATAAGGATTTTCTACTTAAGGCTTCTACAGCGCCTTCGCCCGGTACATCCCGAGCCTTGCTGCAGCATCAAAAGCCCGGCAAGCAAGGCGAGTAGATTTTGCAGGAGCCCCTTTTAGTGGTTGAAAAGCCAGGCTACAATTCTTCTTCAAGAGTATCTTAAGGTCTATGATGGTACGCATGCGGTAGAGAGGATCTACGGGACTCAAGTTGATCCGATAGCCTGTGCTCTAAATAAGTCTACTTTGGCTAAAATCTAATGGTTTTGGTTTCATAATTTTGTAAGGAATTTAAGGGTTAGGGTCTATATTCTTGCAAATTATACTCTGGAAAAATCTCTAAAATCAAGCTCTCAATTACATATGGGGATTTTTTCAGGGACGACTAATTAGAGAAGGTGATGCAGTGGTGCGAGCTTTTGATGCTCGCGGATGGGAATGGGGCGGTCGTTGGACAGATCGTGTTGACTACCAGCATTTACAAAAGCCTGCTCCTAAAGCATGAACCAACAAAGAAGAGAGATCCTTTTTCGATTAGATCTTTCTTCTTTGCTAAGTCGATAAGTGTCTGATTTCAAAACCGTAGTAAAAGTGTCCATTTTGAAAATGTTCATCAGAAAGGGGGCTTACACAAATCCACGCTTCTTCTTTGGTAAAAGCATGAATGAACTCCTTCTGATTGATCATCATACCCACATGAACAACTTTTCCCTTGGCATTGCGAAAAAAGACAAGATCGCCAGCCTCTGCTTTTTTTACTTTTACAAATCGAGGATCTACAGCTTGCTGCTTAGAATTACGAGGTAGGGCTAATCCCATTTGTCTATAAAGCATTTGCACAAATCCAGAGCAATCATACCCAAAAGATGTTGTGCCTCCCCATAGATACTTTGTTCCCATAAAGTTTTGACTGAAGCTCACCATGTCTGACGAAGTCATATGTCTTTTTGAAAATGTGATTTGACTCCGTTGTATATACCCTGTCTGACCATCTTGTAGTTTAACACCTATCCATCTTTTATTAGTTCCTGGCAGTTCTTCTATGACTTCCAGAGGTGTTTCAAAAGGAAGCGCAAGAAAAGGCCCATACTCTGTATCTGCTTCTTTAAATAGATATGCTCCGCGATAGCCAACGAAAGCATTTACATGTAATTCAGGGTCTTCTTTGATCTCTAGAAGCTTTTCTTTGAGAACCCAACCATGACATCCTGGATAGGTGACATATACCCATCCATTTTTTTCTTCTACAACTTCTATTTTCGTCCCATAGCGAATAACATCTTCTATATAAGCCTGATCTTCAGGAGTTTCATAAATTATTACTGACGGCTCATTTACCACTAATAATGCATTTATATGTAAGCCCAAGCTTAGTGCAATTCCCAGTAATACTATCTTCTTCATATATATCCTTAATTCAAGTTTTCGAAGATAAATTAAGGATAGGCTTCAAATCCACTCTTTCTTGTAGCTTTGCACTTAGTCTTGAGTTTTAGTGGTCCAATGGATGTCGCGCAGACTCTATAAAAGCCTCTATATAGCAAGTGATTGCTCTAAGTCATCATAACCATTAGTTTTCTTTGCCATAATATCTCCCGAATGAGAGGAGTGCCATGCCGGCAAGAGAGTGAATAACCTATCAAGTATTTTTAATGAAAAAGCCCTGAATATAGGCCGTCTTATTAAGGCTATTAAAGAAATATATTTGTTTGTTTTAATAAATAATATTATTGTTATTTTTATAATTTAAATATATAATTAATAAATTAGTTATCATTAACCCTATTGAATTGAGGTTCATTGCTATGTTGTATGAAAACAATTTTAAAATTAAAATAATACCGTTATTACTAAGTATTGTTACTGTTTTCTTGACTAGCTGTACCCAGTATAAGGTAAGTGTGGACTCGATTAGTACACCCCAAGCTAAACAAAAAACCAGATACGTACTGACCCCAGCTCATAAGGGTGTTAATGCTGATAATTTGGAATACCAAGAATTTGCTCGCTATACAGACAGAGCCTTAGCGCTGAGAGGTTTTACAAAAGCCGCATCTGTTGACGAAGCTAATTTGGCTATTCTTCTTGAGTATGGTAGAAGTGATCCTCATTTTTATGAGTATACATACTCTACACCAATTTATGGTCGGACCGGGGTAGAATCTTCTTCTACCTATGGTTCAGTAAATACTTATGCTCATGGAGCTTCGTATTCTGAATCTACCACATATAAGCCTAGTTACGGAGTGGTTGGCTCTCAAATAAATGTTGGTACCGGAGTACTGTATTATCGTTATTGTAAGCTTACCGGCATAGACGTAGAAAAGTATAAGCTCACGGGAAAAATGGTGGAGCTCTGGAGAACAACTGTGACGAGTATCGGATCATCTGACGATTTTAGAAGGGTATTCCCCATTTTAATAGGAGCTTCTAAAGATTATATCGCGATGAACACGGGGAAGAAATGGGAGTTCAGCATCTCAGAGGATGATAAAAATATCTTAGAAATTAAAGGCATGCAAAAAAAGCGACGCATAAGCCCTACAAATAAACCTAATCATAAGCGTTAGAAGAGAGAGCGTGCACATTATGCTAATTCCAATACCTCCTGATATATTTTGAGGTCATCCAGTTCCTTTTCAAACAATTCAAAATCCTCATCTGACATATAAAATTTTTTTATATAAGATCAAACAACGCAATAGGCATGCCTTCATTCGCCCAAAAGTCTTCCTCAAAAATGGACATACCCCCAAGCTCTCTGGTTCTTTTTTCAAGTACGCTCATCGGGGAGCGCTAATGGTTGGATGGATAAGTAGTAAGCGGTAAGAGAGGCTATATCAGAGCTTAATTTTTAGGCGCCCAATTCTGAGGCAGAAGCTTGTGGAGTTTGTGTAGAGATGGGCTTGGATTCTACGCAGCAGATATTCAAAGTACTGGCTGGGATTGATTTTTAGAGCTCGGCAAGTTTGAGATAAGGAATAAATAACTGCTGCTGCCGCGCTACCACCTTCATGGCCTACAAATAACCAGTTCTTCCCTCCTATTACAATTAGCTTGAGTGCTCTTTACACTACATTGTTATCCGGCCTGGCATAGGGATTTGTGATGTAGTTCTTTAAATAGGGCGCCAGTCCCATAAAATAGCCTATAGCCCCACTTAGCTTTGATTTTAGAAGTATTTTAATTCTAAGTATCGCTTTAACTTTTTTCACTAACGCATCTATTATAGGCGCTGCTTCTAGTTCTCTCACTCTAACATGTTCTTGGGAAGTCTCTATTTTGAGCTTGTTCAGGGTCTCAAAAATCTGCTGAATATCGAGTAACACTGCTTCTCGAAACTCAGAATCTCCATTCTTGCTTACCGCTTACACTAAACATTTTTTCGTTTGAGGAAGTTTAATAGCTTCGCCATTTCCATTCTTTGATCTCGGGAAGATCATCCCCATAGCGGCGGATATATTCATAGTGCTCTATCAACTTATTTTCTAGATTTTCGCGAATCTGGCAACAGATGCTGCTAAAGCGAGGGACTCGTTCTACGGCAGCTATGGCAAGATGAAATCGATCAATCTCATTCAGGACGCATATATCAAAGGGGGTTGTGGTTGTCCCCTCTTCTTTATAGCCGTGCACATGAAAATTGAGATGACTTTTTCTCTTGTAGGTCAGTCGGTGAATAAGCGAGGGGTAGCCGTGGAAGGCGAAGATAACAGGTTTTTCGATTGTAAAAAGATCGTCAAATTCATTGTCGGTTAATCCATGGGGATGTTCAGTGTGGGATTGCAGAGTCATTAAGTCAACTATATTCACAACACGGATTTTTATATCAGGGATAAAGGAATGCAAAAGATTAACTGCAGCTAAAGTTTCAAGAGTGGGGATATCACCGCAACATGCCATGACGACATCTGGTAGATAAGGGAAATCGTTGCTTGCCCAGTCCCAGATACCAAGGCCCTTAGTGCAGTGCTTAATTGCCTCATCCATTGATAGGTATTGAAGAGCGGGTTGTTTTCCTGCAATGATGACGTTGACGCAATTGCGGGAGCGAAGGCAGTGGTCGGCTACAGAAAGCAAAGTATTGGCATCGGGAGGCAGATAAATACGGACAATTTCTGCCTTTTTGTTAGCTACATGATCGATAAATCCAGGATCTTGATGAGAGAATCCATTATGGTCTTGACGCCAGACATGAGATGTAAGGAAATAATTTAAAGAGGCAATAGGGCGGCGCCAAGGAATTTCGCGGGTCACTTTTAGCCATTTTGCGTGTTGGTTGAACATAGAATCAATAATATGTATAAAGGCTTCGTAACAGGAGAATAATCCATGCCTTCCTGTAAGAAGGTACCCTTCCAGCCACCCTTGGCAGATATGCTCGCTTAAAATTTCCATTACGCGCCCATCAGGTGAAAGAAAATCATCTTCAGGTATCATTTCTCCTAAAAAAGTTCGATGAGTCACTTCAAAAAGAGCTTGGAGGCGATTAGAAGCTGTTTCGTCAGGAGACATGATTCGAAAGTTCTGCGATGAGGTATTTAGTTTCATCACATCGCGCAGTAATTCTCCCAAGACGGTTGCAGTTTCCATTACAATTACCCCTGGCTTCTCTATTTGTAGGCAATAGTCCCGAAAGTCTGGCATCTCCAGGTCTTTTAATAAGACACCCCCATTGGCATGAGGATTTGCCCCCATTCTTTCATTGCCGATAGGGGTAAATCGTTGAAGGAATTCTTTGGGTTTTCCATTTTGATCAAAAAGCTCTTCCGGCTGATAGCTTTTCAACCATTTTTCTAATTCTTCTAATTGGCCTGGGTCGGTTAAAACTTTGGGGAGAGGGACTTGGTGCGAACGCCACGAGCCTTCGATTTTTTTCCCATCCCAGACTTCGGGCCCCGTCCATCCTTTCGGACTTTTTAAAATGATCATAGGCCAGATCGGACGGCTTACGAGGTTTTTTGCTCTTGCATGTTTTTGAATTCTATGGATTTCATTAATCACCTGGTCCAAGGTGCTAGCCATTTGTTGGTGCATTTCTTCGGGATTGCTGCCCTGTACAAAATAAGGTTTATAGCCGTAGCCTTGAAATAGGAAAGTCAGTTCTTGGATTGGGATTCTCGCTAAAAAGGAGGGGTTTGCAATTTTGTATCCATTTAGATGCAGGATGGGGAGAACGGCGCCATCGGTTATTGGATTTAGAAATTTATTTGAATGCCAACTTGCAGCTAAGGGCCCTGTCTCAGCTTCTCCATCTCCAACTATGCATGCGGCAATAAGATCAGGATTATCAAATACCGCACCAAAAGCATGAGCTATCACATAACCTAACTCGCCCCCCTCATGGATAGAGCCGGGCACTTGCGCTGCAACATGGCTGGGGATTCCTCCGGGAAAAGAAAATTGTTTGAAGAGGCGTTGTAATCCTTTAGCATCTAGAGAAACATCGGGATAAAATTCACTAAAGGTTCCCTCCAAATAAGTATTTGCAACAATAGCCGGGCCTCCATGTCCCGGACCGGTCAAGAAGATCATGTTGAGATGATGGATTTTAATTTCTCTATTCAGATGGGCGTAGATAAAGTTAAGTCCGGGAGTTGTCCCCCAGTGTCCTAAAAGGCGTGGTTTTATGTGTTTGATAGTTAATGGTTCATGCAGAAGGGCGTTGTCTAGAAGATAGATTTGTCCGGCCGATAGATAGTTTGCTGCTCTCCAGTAGGCATGAATAGCTTTGAGCTCTTCGCTGTTAAGAACAGGGGGATCATTTTTAGTCTTCATTTGCCTTCCCTTTTTCAGCCTAAGGATTTATTTTTGACTATATGATTTTTAAACTTTTCTTATCTACCAAAAGCTAAGTCTTTAAGGTGTTTTTTTCTTTTTCCTAGAGTAGAAAAACTTTTGTTTTTTAAGATCGTTCTAGGGGAGTCTCTGTAGCATCGATTAAAACAACCTCCTATTGCATATAGAGATTATCTAGCTGCCACCCTACTTTTCCAATCTAAACGCAACAGAAAGACTTTGGAAAGGGATTCAAGAGATGGTTATTTACAATAAATTGCATCAAAAATTTACTGAATTTATACAAGAAATAAGAGGATTTTTTACGAAAAAATTTCTGAAGTAACGGATAAACTGAAAGGTCGTATCTAGATGATCTCTAGGCTATGGAGCTCAACCCGAGTATGTTTTCAGCATGAATGAGTATATACTCCAAAAGTTAATTTCAGAAAGAAGTTTATTGACTTCCCTGATTTAATTGATATATTTAATTATTTATATAATGATAAGAGAGCAAGGTGTTTTTATGAAAATAAATCTGCTACTAAGGACCCCTGGAATTCTCTTCTTTTACATTTTTTTTGGGATCATAACACTTGCCATAGCACCCTCTTACGCCGTAATTAGAGTCACCTCAACTAGATTAAACGATATAGGTGATGATAAAGTTAGCAATAAGGATAAAATTTTTATCGCTCTTAAAGCCTCAGCTATTCGCGGTGATGTAGGGACCGCAGATAGCCTTGCAAATCAACTATCAGATTACGAGTTCAATGATTATGCTGAATATTTTCGTATTAAAGCACATTTATTTACTGCTAAGAGCCTTCCGAAGGTAGAGCTTGATATTAATGCTTTTTTAAAACGTTTTAATGGCAGTGCTATTGCGGAGAAAATGCGCAAAGACTGGTTGCTTATTTTAGGCAAGCGCGCTGATTGGAAAGTATTCGATAGAGAATATGCCCAACTTATTCTTAAAAATAATATACAAGTCAAATGCTACGAGCTTATGTCGAGATTAGCCAAAGGAGAGTCTATAAAGGATATTGGTTTAGCAGCAAAGGACCTTATGCAACAGACTACTTCTTTTGAAGGAGCTTGGGCAGACCTAGTAGTAGAATTAATTCAGACTAAAGCTTGGACAAAAGGCCAAGCTGCATATGTTGCCAGAAGTGCACTTGAAAAAGGTAGAGATACAATCGCACAGCATATGGCTACTGAGGATCTTTATGCAGATATAATTAAATTAGCACGCTCAAATCCAATAAAAGCTTATGAGCAGGTTCTAAGCACGCAGGGGCGCTATAGTAATGAGAGTCGCTCGATTGCCTGGGGAATAGTAGGGCGATTTTTAGCAATAGAACAAGATCCCTTGGCTATAAATGCTTATCGAAATCAGCATGCAGCTGGGTATCATCAGTTGCTTTCCGTTCAATCATTGGAATGGAAAGTTAGAGTAGCTTTACGCGCAAAAGACTGGATGTTTGTAAAGGAATCAATTGAAACAATGCCTGATTGGATTAGAGCACGTGATGATGCATGGACATATTGGTATGCCAGAGCTCTTAATGAACTGGGTGATAAAAAAGGAGCTAGTGATTACTTTCGCAAATTAGCAGATCATTACCATTTTTATGGCCAGTTAGCTTTGGAAAGTTTGGGTTTACCAATTAATATCCCCCCCCAAATAACTGTTACTGAAGCTTCGATTAAAGATCTTTCCAATAAGCCAGGGCTTTTAAGGGCCATAAAGCTGTACCGTTTAAATTTAATGGATGAGGGCAATACTGAGTGGGATTGGGAATCAAGGTCGATGAGCGATCGTGAATTGATTGCTGCTGGAGAATTTGCTCAAAGTATCGGATTATATCAACAAGGAATTAGAGCGCTTGGGGGTAATAGCTCAGTAGATAATCTTCATTTAAGATATCCCTACCCCTTTATTAAAGAATTAAAACCTATTACAATTGAACTTGGATTAGATCTAAGTTTGGTTTACGGATTAATCCGACAAGAATCAGTTTTCAATAAAGCAGCACTAAGTCCGGATGGGGCTGTAGGTCTGATGCAGGTTATGCCAAAAACAGGTCAGGATGTTGCCAATAAAATGGGTATGACTGATTATAAAGAGGCTAATTTAATAGAGGTACACACTAATTTAGTGATAGGAAGCAACTACTTGAGTTGGATGTTACAAAAATTTAATGGGTCATGGCCCCTAGCCTTAGCTGGTTATAATGCCGGCCCATCAGCCACTGCTAGATTGATAAAATCGCTTAAGGAAGAAATGGAGGGCGCTATTTTTGTAGAAACAATTCCCTATAACGAAGCGCGCAACTATGTAAAGAAAGTATTATCCAATACGAGTTACTATTCTTTACTTATTACTGGCAAAGAGATCTCCTTAAAAGAGAAATTGGGAATAGTTGAGCCTAAGGGCAAGAGGATCTTATAACCGGAGTTTGGCAGTTCCCTTAAGGAGAGAAATCTAAAGTTTATATTTACAGTTTTTTAGGGGCTTTATTTTTCTTCCATCTGCCTGCGCTAAATAATTTGGGCATCAGTTCTTTACGTATTATTTCCAGCAGGAATATAGTAAGGCCCGGGGTGATTGCTAAACCCCACTCTTTTAAAGAAAGAGGAACTATTTGAAAAAGTGCTTGAAAGAATGGAATGTATAAGATACCTAAATGAAGGACAACAGCACTTCCAATAGCTATGAGAAGAGGCTTATTTGATAAGAAGCCAATTTTACGAAGAGACATCTCTTCTGAGCGCATTTGAATGGCAATAAGCCATTCAAATGCCACAAGGCTGCAGAGTACCATTGTACGGGCTTTCTCTAGAGAAAACTGATGATAGCTTTTAAAAAAGATGTAAAAAACACCCAGTCCAAGCAGAAGAGAGAGAAATGTTATCCGCAAGACAAGCCCTTTATAAATAAGGCGTAGGCGTGGATCACGGGGTGGTTGTTTCATTTCGTCACCCAGTTTCGGCTCAAAACCAAGTGGAATAGCCACTAAGGCCCCCGATACTAAGTTAATCCAGAGTATTTGGAGGGGAATAAGGGGGGCTACGCCGATAAATAAAACACAAAGAATAAGGGCGCAGAGTTCTCCAAAACAGGTTGTCAGTAAAAAGGTTGTTACACTACGCAACCTGTTAAAAATAGCCCGACCCTCTTCTACGGCTACAACGATAGAGTCGAACCTGTCATCTAATAGCACCATGTCAGCGGATTCTTTGGCTACATCTGTTCCAGTTATGCCCATGGCGATACCGATGTCGGCAGCTTCCAAGGCGGGGGCATCATTAACGCCATCACCTGTCATAGCTACCACATCACCCCCTGATTGGAATGCTCGGATGAGACGCAATTTATCAGAGGGCTCTACACGCGCAAATACAGAGGTTTTTAGGAGTTTATCCTGAAGTTCACTATCAGAGAGCTCAGAGAGGTCTTTACCTGTGATAACGCCTTCGGTTTTAATGCCAAGCTGCCTAGCAATAGCCTCTGCCGTATGGGGGTTGTCCCCTGTGATCATAACAACACGAATTCCTGCATTTTTACACGCTTTAATAGATTCAATAGCCTCTTTACGAGGAGGATCGATCATGCCCAAGAGACCTGCAAAAGTCAGTTTACCCTTAAAAAGGGCCTCTGATAAAGGTTCTTCGCTTTCCAACTCTAAATAAGCCGTAGCAATAAGGCGTAGGGCTTGATTGGTCATCCGAAGGATTACTTCTTCTATTTCTCTATGAGCTTCTTTTGTCAAGACACTCATAGAGAGAATTTTTTCAGGGGCGCCTTTAACAAATATCCATTTTTTACTTTGAGCAGTATGATAAGTGGCCATATAGCGATTTTCGCTTTCAAAAGGAATCTCAGCGATACGGGGGAATTCTTTTTTTAAAGCTTCAGGGTCAAAGCCCTTTTGGATAGCGGCCTGTAAAAGGGCGAGCTCCGTTGGATCACCGAAGAATCCAGAGAGGCTTGCTATTTGGCTGTTATTGCACAAAGAGCTTACAATCATAGACATGCGTTCATTAACGCTGTAAAAATCCGTCACAGTCATCTGATTAAGGGTGAGAGTACCCGTTTTATCAGAACAAATAATTGTTGTGGAACCCAAAGTCTCTACAGCAATTAATTTCCGGATAATCACATTTTTTTTAGCCATAAGATTCATGCCGACAGCTAGCGTGATTGTAAAGGCTGCAGGCAGACCTTCGGGAATCGCAGAGACAGCAGCAGCAACACTGAGAAGGAAGATATCAATAAGGGGCATGCCTTTATAAAGACAAATAGCGATGAAAAGAAGAATTACAAAGCCTACAATTACAAGCATCCATTTACTTATGGAATCAACACTTTTTTGTAGAGGTGTAGAATCATGTTTAATCTCTTGAAGGCTTGTAGCAATCTTGCCTAGTTCCGTATTCATGCCCGTTGCAACGACAATAGCCAGAGCCCTTCCTGAGGTAACTACTGTACCTGAATAAACCATATTTTTCCGCTCGGCCAGGGATGTATCATGAGGCAGTATATCTAGATGCTTTCTTGAGGGAGTAGACTCGCCATTGAGCGTTGATTCATTAATTTGGATATTATTGACTTCAAGGAGACGACTGTCTGCTGGGACTTTATCACCGGACTCCAGGGCAATGATATCACCTGGCACCAAATGAATAGAATCCATAACGCTTAATTTCCCATGACGCTTCACAAGGGATTTATGCGCTGTTAATTGTTTGAGTGCGCTCATGGCTTTTTCCGCTTTCATTTCCTGAAAAAAGCCAATAAAGGCCATGAGTAAGATAGTAGTACTTAAAACAAGGCCATCCACGAAACTGGAGAGAAATAACTTTACCAGCGTAGCTGCGATAAGAATTAAAATAAGGGGATTGAGAAATTGATGTAAAAAGAGAGAGAGGAGAGTAGGAGCTTTGATAGTTAGAAGGGTATTTTGGCCCCATTTACGGGAATGCGTGTGGACTGTATGAGTATTTAATCCTTCAGTATTTGAATCTAAAAGAGAGAGAGTCTCTTCAATGGTTTTTGTATGCCAATCCATAAATTAGTTATATAACATTCCTCTGAAAAAAAATTATAGATATTTTAATTTTATATTAAAATATCTTGAGAGCCAGCTTTAGAGCTGGAGCGAACCATGCTGTAAAGGTTGCGGGTTTATTTTTTAAGCGATCTTCAAGAAGCGCAAGAGAAACCCATTCGCAGGAAGAGGCCTCATTCAGATTAAGAGAGATATTTTCTTCATTACTAAAACCAATAAAGACGTGGTCAAGTTCATTTTCTATAAGACCTTGTCCTACAAAGGCTTTATACTTAAAAGTGCCAACATTTTGAAGGGGGCATGAAAACCCCATTTCTTCTTTAAGCCTTTTTTGAGCAGTATCTTTTATAGGAATATTTACTTCGGCATGGCTACAGCAAGTATTAGTCCATAGGCCACCCGAATGGTATTTGGAAAGGGCCCTTTGCTGGATGAGAAGTTCATAAGAAGAGGCTGCTTTTCTAAAAATAAAGATAGAAAAAGCTAGATGGAAAACTCCTTTGAGGTGAGCTTCTTGTTTTTCCATCTGACCTACAGGCGATCCTTCACTATCAAGTGTGATGACATATTGCATATAATTAATATAGCACTTAAAGAAGGATGCCGGGAGTACTTTCTTTAGGCCGGCTCTCTTTAATACGAATAAGCAAGAAAAGTGCTATGATTAAGTAGAGAGGGATGGCAAGAAAAGCTATTTGGTAGGCCTCTACAGAGAAGATACGTATGCCATCATAAATTTGGCCATCCCAGTTAAGATCAAGTAATTTACCGGAAAAAGGATCTGAAAAGGCACCAATAAGGGCATTAAAGGTATTCATAAAACCAATAGCTGTTGCAGCCATGGCCAAGCTACTTATATCGGCAATCATACTAAATGATAGTAAGAAGGTACTAATAAAGAAGCCAAAAAAGAAGAGAAGAGCAGCTATAATAATAGGGGGTAATACGGGTAAGTAAATAACGATACTAATCGATAAAAGCGCTAAAAAAGTTCCTAAAAACATAATAGGACGTTTTTTCCCTAGTATATTAGAGAGCCAGCCAAAGAGTGGGGCCCCCAGGGCAAATCCAATAAAAATAAGGGAAACAGATTGAGCAGCTCTTAAGGGCGTAAGACCAAAGGCTGCTTCCAGAAAGGAAACGCCCCATAATCCGCCAAAGACCATAACAGGGGCAAAGGCTAGTCCGCTATAAATAGATAGCCACCAGCAAGCGGGTGTTTTTAAAATTTTTAAAAGGCTTATTAAAAGATGAGGTGAGGCTACAGGAATCAAGTCATGATGAGGGGCTTTATTACGGACGATCAACCAAAAAAACAGACCAAGAGCCAGACCTACAAGACCTAAAATCTGTAAAGACTGGCGCCAGTCAAATGCATCAATGAAGGCGGCAAGAGGGGCTTGGCCTCCAACTGCACCCAACATGGCCATGGTCATCATAAGGCCTACCATGAAAGAGAATTTTTTAGCAGGAAACCAATTCGCAATCATTTTTAAGCAGCTAATAGCTGAAAAAGCGGCCCCCATTCCTGTAAGAAATCGGCCCATACTTGCGATCATTAGGGAGTCGGCCCTAGCAAAGATAAGGGTGCCAAGAGCGCAAAGAGTAATAGCACATGTTGTGGCAATACGGGCTCCCACCTTATCAATTAAAAGACCCGCAGGTAGTTGTAAAAGCAAGTAGGCATAAAAATAAGTGGCGGCTAAATTACCAAGCTCCAAAGCATTGATATTAAAGTCCCTTATTAAGTAGGGCGCCATTACGCTAGGCGAGACCTCTAGGGCATATTTATAAAACATGAAGAGGGCGCCTAAGAGCCAGATTATCCAAGCTCGATATCTAAGTGGAATATTCATATCACTTCATAATGGTGATATGAATTAAATTTGTAAAATTTTTTCTATATTTTCTTTCAGAAGTCTGATAGGTAGGCGTTCTTGTTGCATAGAATCACGATGACGGAGTGTGACTGTTTGGTCTTCAAGAGTATCGAAATCGACGGTAACACAGAAAGGTGTGCCGATTTCGTCTTGGCGTCTGTAACGCTTACCAATGGCGCCGCCCTCATCATATTCACAGGTAAAGTATTTCTGTAGATCTTTATAAAGAGCGCGTGCAGTAGAGGTAAGCAGATCTTTTTTCATAAGGGGGAATATCGCTATTTTAACAGGAGCTAGAGCGGGCTTAAAACGGAGTACTATACGTGTTTCCCCATTAGGAAGCAGCTCTTCTGCGTAAGCGGAACAAAGAAGTGCTAAGATAGTACGATCAACTCCAAAGGTTGGCTCTATAACATGAGGAATAAAGCGCTCTCCTGTTTTAGAGTCAGTATACTCCATTTTTTGGTGAGAAAACTGGGCATGGCGGGAAAGGTCGAAGTTAGTACGATAAGCAAGGCCATAGAGTTCACCAAGGCCGAAAGGAAATTCGAACATAAAGTCAACAGTACGCTTTGAATAGTGAGAGAGCTTTTCAGGGGGATGTTCGTAATGTATAAAATCTTTAATCCCTATATCTTTACACCAAGAACCCATTTCCTCAAGCCACACATTGAAAGTTTCAGTCCAAGCCTCCTCTCGAATGAAATACTCAATCTCCATTTGTTCAAACTCTATTAAGCGAAAAATAAAGTTCCCAGGGGTGATTTCATTACGGAAAGCTTTTCCGATTTGAGCAATACCAAAAGGCACATGAATACGCATGGTATCGAGTACATTCTTATAATCAAGAAATATAGCCTGAGCAGTTTCTGGACGTAGATAGGCGATTGTATCGTGGCTGGCATTTATTTTAGACATGTGCGTGGAGAACATCAGATTAAAAGTACGCACCTCTGTCCAATTAGAGGCCCCACATTTAGGGCAGGTTACTTTATTATCCACAGCAAGGGTAGAGAGCTCTTGCATACTAAGGCCCTCGACATCTTTGCCAAGAGCTTTTTCGAGCAAATGATCAGCTCTTAAACGAGATTTGCACTCTTTACAGTCGATAAGAGCGTCATTAAATCCATCCACGTGGCCAGAGGCATGCCAGGCTTTTGGGTGTAGAAGTATAGGCCCATCAATGCCGACGATATCTTCATGACAATTGACAAAGCGTTTCCACCAGAGATCTTTAATAATACGTTTAAGCTCAGCACCGTAGGGGCCGTAAGAGTAGGTGTTGGCAAAGCCCCCATAGATTTCAGAACCAGGATAGATAAATCCGCGTCTTTTAGCGAGGGCAACGATGGTTTTTAAAGGATCTTGGGACATGTAGAGTAGAGTTTAATCGATTGCGATTATCTCATGCAAGCGATTAGAATAACTCGCATGATAAAACGAATTTTAAGTAAAGATTTGGCCGACTTCGTGAGAAAGTCGGTACGTGTACGTGGATGGCTAAATAACTTGCGCGAGATGGGTAAGTTAAATTTTTTAATGCTTCGTGATAGCAGTGGCCTTTGCCAAATAGTTATTACCGATAAAGAGGAACTCAGGAAATTAAAGGGCATTCATCCAGGTACTATTCTTACAGTAGAGGGGTTAGTTGTTCTTAATAATGAACATATTGAGATCACTGATCCGGTTGTTACGGTTGAAAATCCCGTTTATGAAACTCCACCACTTGAATATTATAAGCCTAATATGGCCGGTGAGCTCGAATTTATTTTAGATAATCGTCCGATAGCGCTTCGTAATAGACGCCTCCAGGCTGTTTTTAAGATTCAAGCGGAGATCGTCCATGCCTACCGCCTTTTTATGCATGATAAGATAGGCGCAATTGAGTATTTTGCTCCGAATATTATTGGAGCCTCCTCGGAAGGAGGGGCAGAGTTTTTTACAGTCGATTATTTTGGTCATACGGCAACACTTGCACAGAGTAGTCAGCTTTACAAGCAGATGATGGTGGGTGTCAATGAGCGTGTTTTTGCTCTAATGCCCTTTTTCCGCGCAGAGCCATCTCATACACCTCGTCACCTTTCTGAAGGAAAACAATTCGAGTTTGAAATGGGCTTTTTCGACCATTGGCATGAGCTTTTAGAAATTCAAGAAGAATGCATCAAGGTAATTCTACAGCATCTTTGGGCCAGTTGCATGGAAGAGATGCAACTTTTTGAGACTATCAAAGCCCCCTTAGAAATTCCTTTTCCACGTTTAACTTACATAGAAGCACAAGAACTTTTTTATCAACGTACTGGTATAGATGAACGGAACGAACCAGATCTAAGTCCTGCGGCTGAGCGGGAACTTTGTAAATGGGCCCTAGAGGAAAAGGGGACAGATCTTCTCTTTGTTACTGACTGGCTAACTGAAAAAAGACCCTTCTATTCCTACCCTAATGAAAAGAATCCAGAGCTTTCTAATACAATGGACCTTCTCTGTGGGGGAATAGAGATATCTTCCGGTGGCCAGCGACGTCATACGCATGCCTCGATGGTTGAGGGTATTATCACCAAGGGGATGAATCCAGAGCACTTTAAAGATTATCTTTCTATTTTTAGATATGGGATGCCTTGTCACGGGGGTTTTGGTATTGGCTTAGAGCGGCTTACCATGACAATTCTTAAACTAAAAAATATACGCGAGGTTTCGCTCTTCCCCTCTGATCCTAAAAGGATCGCGGGAGTACGCATTAGATCTAAAATATTTTTTGGTAGCGAAAATATTCGCAATGAAATCATCCGTATTCTTAAGTACCGATCCTTTGACTACAAGTATTTAATCCATGAGGAAACTCCTGCTTTAGAAGAGAGTGCTTGCATGCATAATCCTAGCTACGATGCGGGCATTAAAGCCCTTATCCTCCGGACTAAAAATAGTAAAAAAAATGTTCAAATAAATATTCCTGCGCATAAAAAAGTGGATATGAGGGCTGTAGCAGAAGCTGTTGGTGAAAAGTGCGAGTTTGAAGATCCTGAAGTCATTTTTGAACGCTTTGGCCTGAAGGTGGGAGGCATCCCCCCCTTTGGCACTCTTCTTAACATAGAAACTTATTTTGATATAGGTATTAGGGGGTGCTGTCATTTCAATTGCGGGTTCCTTACAGAGACTATTGAAATGAATGCAGAGGAGCTTCTGGAAATTGTTCAACCTAGAATAGGTCTATTTGCTAAGTAGTGGTTCGAGTATGTCGGGGCGTGATTTTTGGGTTGAGCTCCCGGGTCTTAGAAATATCACAGGATCACTTTGAAAAAATCTTTTTGGCTAGGTTGACGCTTCATTCCCTGGAGGGTATTCATTCCTTGGGTATGAACTGCAAAAAAAGGAATTAAAAGTCGCCGAAAGATCACTTAAGAAATACCAGGTCATATGCCTAGAGCTTCAAGAGTGATAAGTGCCTATAGAGGGCTAGTAGGGGCGTTGCAAGGTGCTAGCGAAGGATAGAAGATCTCCTTGTACTATTTTATTCTTAAAAAGGTTAAAGTATGTTTTTTGGGAGTTATAAATGAGACAACCTGGATATCCGATCGATACAGTTTTTTTAGAAAGAGTTTCTTCTAGAGCATTTAGTGAAGAACCTCTCACAACTGAAGAGTTAATGATTCTTTTCGAAGCGGCAAGATGGGCCCCCTCCTCCTATAACAACCAACCCTGGCGGTTTGTCTTTGCTAAACGCGGAACTCAGGCATTTAACTCTTTTTTTGATATTCTTGTAGATTTCAATAAACAGTGGATTAAAAATGCCGATATACTCGTCCTTGTTGTTAGCAAAAATAACTTTGAACATAATAACAAGGAGTCATTGACTGCAGCCTTTGACACAGGTGCTGCTTGGATGAGTCTTGCCATTCAAGCCACACTTAAAAATATTATAGCTCACTGCATACAAGGTTTTGATTATGAATGCATGAAGGAAAAGCTCCAGATTCCAAATAATTTTTCTATCCAGGCCATGATAGCCCTTGGTAAACCCGGTAATATTGACAAACTTCCAGCGCAGATCCGTACGCAAGAATCCCCCTCTGATCGAAAGCCCTTGAAAGAGATCATTTCAGAAGGCGTATTTCCTTTCACATAGTAGGGATTTTAAAAGGAATTAAATAGATGAGGGAATTACAATCTTTTATCCGCAAATATATTCCAATAAAGACCTTGCACCTGATGCAATCATTTCATCGAAAAGAGCTGTACCAAAGCAAGGAGGGAACTACAGGAGTCAGAGGGCGAACACTTTATCAAAATACTGGGGGAAAATTCAAGGCTCTCTTTCCCCATGGGTAGAAGAGGAGCTAGGGTCCATTGACAGAAAAGCTGCAACAGCCGTTTTCTATTTTGGAAGTGGTCCGCATGGAATATTTTCTTCCTTGCTATTATGGGTATGAAGGGCCCCCACAAAAAGCACGTTCAGCAATTACCAGATCATTTGTTGTCAAAATGGTTTATAATCTCGATAGGACTACGTTTTTGATAGATCGCTTGAAAAGCGATAAAAGCCCAAGAAGCAGTTGTGGATGGGGATCCCTTTCTCAACTACCCAGTGGGGCTATCTTTTCTAGGGCCCTTGCCGAGTTTGCTCAAACAGGGCTTTCTCAGCGGCTGCACGAAGCGCTAATTCTAAGGGTATTGAAAAATGAGGTTGTTTTGCATAATGCACATAGGCTTAAACGCCGTCGGAGCACGAGAGCCTCCTCATAATGTAAAACTAAGGGCGAAACTAAGGGCAAAGCAACCGAAATTAGTGAAGACCCGGAATGGGAGCCAAAGAAAAAAGATCGTCCTAAAAAAGGTCATGAACGAGCCAAAGCAGAATGCCACGGGCATAGACAGGCAAAAAATGAGGACTCTAGAGGAAGATATTGGCCAATTTACCCAACAGATTGCAACAAAGGCGCTAAAAAAGAGAGCAAGGGTAATACGATGTACTGGACTGGCTATAAGTTGCCTTTATATTTAAAATTATCTCTAGGCGTCCAGATAGAGTCCTGTGAATTATAACATGTACAACCTCAAAAGTTGAAATATCCAACGCATTGTTGGGTTACGAGTTGGTTTTCCCAGTTGATTCGGAGTACTCTCTTGAGCCGCTTCTAACCCTTTGCGTAGATATCGTTTTGCGATCATGTAAAGAGGGATACCCTGACACATCACAATTCTCAAGGCAACTATTATTTTTTAGGATATTTAAGATCACAGAAGAAGTCATAAACGCTGGCTCTTTCAGAAATTGAAAGCTTTGCTCTACCCATTAGGGGACTTTATAATTCATCAAGAGCCCTATTACTATCAAAGTTATTTTCTTGCAATCCTTAAGGGTATGTGGGGACAGGGAAATTACATGATAAATTACTTGCAAAGAGAAACAAGATCCGCTCCGCGGGAAGATCGGACAGGATATGCAAGATAGATAGGTTTATCCTGCAATTGCCCTAGATGTGGGGACTAATTCCTCATTAATTGTACGATTATTATTGATACTGGCAAATTTTTAGGCGATAGATTATAGAGGGCACGGGCAGCAAATGATGGGGGTTAGTATGAAAGCGATTAAACTTCTTCCTGGAACGACTAACGTGAGATGTTCAGAGCATGAAGAACCTCAGATTCGAGCAGCAGATGAGGTCAAGTTAAGGGTGCTTGAAGTTGGAATTTGTGGGACAGATCGGGAGCTTGCTGCGGGAGGAAGAGCTTCCGCTCCTCCGGGTGAAGAAGAGCTCATTTTGGGCCATGAAATGCTGGGTGAGGTGGTAGAGGTTGGTGAAAATGTCCTCTTATTTAAAAAAGGGGATCTCGCTGTTGTGACCGTGCGAAGAAGTTGTAATGAATGTGACTTATGTATCAAGGGCTTTCCTGATTTCTGCGTGAGCGAACATTATAAAGAGCGTGGCATCAAAGGTCTACATGGATTTCAATCGACGTGGGTTGTAGATCACGAGAAATTTCTTGTTAAGATTCCTCATTCCTTGCGTTCTTGTGGAGTTCTTTGCGAGCCTATGTCGGTCATAGAGAAGGCCATTGACGAACTATTGGTCATCCAAAAAACACGTCTGCCTCTATGGGCTAATCAAGAGGAATATAAAAATAAGCAGGTTTTGGTGGTGGGTTTAGGTCCCCTTGGTCTTCTTGCTTGTGTCATTTTGAGGCTACGAGCTTTCAAGGTTTATGCTATGGATATCGTTTCACGAGAATCGAATCGAGTCAAAATTGCGGAAGAAATAGGAGGAACCTATATTGATGGGCGCGAGATAAAACATCGTGATTTTTCCTCTAAGTATGGCCAAATGGATATTATCGTTGAAGCCACAGGTGTTGCCTCCTTAGCGTATAGCATCTTGGATACTCTGGGCGTGAATGGAGGAGCTGTCTTTACAGGGATTCCTGAACCACATGGAACTTTTGAGATAGAGGGAGCCTACCTAATGAACCATCTGGTCTTGAAAAATCAGGTTCTTTTGGGAAGTGTTAATGCAGGGCAAAGATATTGGGAGCTTGCCTTAGTGGATTTAGAAAATGCCAAAAAAAAATGGGGTAAGACAATCGAAAAACTGATAACTTCACGTGTGCCCTACGATCAGTTTAAAGAACTTTTTTTAAGCAAACATGCGGATGAGATAAAGGTTGTAATCACATGGCAATAAACAATTACGATATTATTATTATCGGTTCTGGCGCCGGAGGCGGGACATTGACCCACGCATTAGCGCAGAGTGGTAAACGGATTTTACTCGTGGAAAGAGGCGGGTTTTTGCCCAGAGAAAAAGAAAATTGGGATGTAAAATCTGTCTTTTTAGAAAATCGCTATAAAACAAAAGAAGTTTGGAAAGATAAAGACGGCAAATCGATCCATCCCAGTAACCATTATTACGTGGGAGGTAATACAAAAGTCTATGGAGCTGCTTTAATAAGGCTGCGAGAAAAAGACTTCGAGGGAGTAGTCCATAAAGGGGGCGTTTCTACCGAATGGCCTTTGAAGTACCCTGATTTTAAATCCTACTATTTACAGGCAGAAAAACTTTATCAAGTACATGGCCAAAGAGGTGGTGATCCGCTCGATCCTCCTGAAAATGAACCTTTTCCATGGCCCCCGGTTAGCCATGAACCGCGTATTCAAAAGATCGTCGATGGAATGAAAGCCCAGGGCCTTAAGCCGTTTCATCTGCCCCTTGGTATTCACCTTGATGAAAAAAATAGAGAAAAGAGCACCTGCATCCGTTGTGATACCTGCGATGGGTTTCCCTGTCTTGTGGATGCAAAATCGGACACAGAAATTACCTGTGTGAACCCAGCATTGAAATTTCCCAACGTTACATTGCTTACACACGCTAGAGCCATGCGTTTAGAAACGGATGCCACTGGCAGAAAAGTTATCTCTTTGGCGCTAGAAAGAGAGGGGAAAACGCAATGTTACACCGCGAGTCAATATATCGTTTCTTGCGGGGCGATCAATTCCGCAGCGCTTCTTTTACGATCGAAAAGCGATAAGCACCAAAAGGGCCTTGCCAATAGCTCAGGCTTAGTTGGGAAAAACTACATGTGCCATATAAGTTCTGTGATGACAGCTCTTTCATTGACATCAAATCTCACTCATTTTCAAAAAACCGTGGGTTTGAGTGATTTTTACTATGGAGCACCTGATTGGGAGTATCCTTTAGGCTACATTCAGCTTAGGGGCAATCTGAAAAGAGATATGCTCCGAGCGGCAGCTCCGCTATTTAAACCTGACTTCGTTTTAAAAGCGATGGCTTCTCATGCTGTTAGCTGGTGGATTTCTAGTGAAGACTTGCCAAATCCCAAAAACTACGTAAGCCTAGATTCGAATGACGAAATTGTATTGAACTATACGCCGAATAACGAAGAGGGGCACCTTCGATTGATCAAAAAATTGAAAACAATCCTCAGTTCGATTGAACCAGGGAGTTATCTCTGTGAAAGAATCCCGGTAGGAAGTGTATGTCATCAGGTAGGCACTTGCAGGTTTGGCACAGATCCGAAAACCTCTGTTTTGGATGTCGATTGCAGGGCGCATGATGTAGATAATCTCTACGTCGTGGATGGTAGTTTTTTTCCCTCAAGTGGAGCGGTCAATCCTGCGCTTACGATTATAGCGAATGCTTTGCGTGTCGCGGATATTTTGAAGGGGAGATAAGATGCATGTAAGTAAACCGGATGTGGCGAGGGCTTTGCAATAGCATCTTTTGGGCATTATCTGCATTTTGCGCGCTAGGGGTGCCCCTCCCTCTCTTTAGGCTGGCTGCATCTTTGGCTGTTGGTTAAGAAGAATCCGTAAATTCTCCGCAATTTTCGCAAAGCCATGTATTTAATGGCTCTCCTAAACTTCCTTTAAGACAAGCTTCCCCCAAGCTTAACATCACTCTTCATGTGTCCAATTCGTTGTTCGATAGATTAGACCTCTTTCGAAACTAGGGCATGCCGCAAAATCAAATTTCCTTAATACTCCAAGCCATTTGGAGCGCTATGGAATTTGAAAAAGTTAAGGGGCTGAACGATGAACAATTTCGTCGAAGGTCTGGGACTAAGCGTACAACTTTTGACAAGAGGGTTTCGATTTTGAGCGAAGGCCGTAGAGTAAAAAAAATAAAAGGTGGCCGCAAGAGTAAATTGAGCGTCGAGGATATGCTCTTAATGACCTTAGAATATCTGAGAGAGTATAGAACCTATTTTCACATAAGACGCAGCTACAATATTAGCATTGTAGCACTTATAAGAGTGTAAGATAGGTCGAGAACACCTTAATTAAAGATCCTGATTTTGCAAGGATTTAAAGGGTTATGGCTTACATTACTGGATATGAAATGCTTGAAAAAAATCTAAAATAAAGCTCTCAATTACATAGGGAGAGTTTTTCAGGGTTGACTAGATTAACTAAACGCCCATCAATTCTAAAGCTACCGTTAGTTTCCAGACCTAATGCATCGACAAATTCGTAAGGAGCAGGGCTTCCAAGTGAGACTGCTTCTTGGGAATTCTCATCCAAATCATCGCGTTCATTCATTGTTAAAAGAGAGAGCTCAAGTTGAATGGCTTTGAGGGCAGCAATCCTATTAAGGGTTTTCATGATTACAGGATCAGAAATATTGGAGTAATTCTTCTCTTGAAATAAAACGGGTTTATTTCCGGAAGGATCCCAAAGAAGCCTTAGAATACATCTTGCTTTGATTGCACCATTTTCATCTTTTATAGCAATAATACGGTTTTTCCCATCAATAAGGTAGGCTAGAAGAGACTTAGTCATAACAGGCTCACCATCAATTCGTAGACAGCTTCCCTCGACTTCAGTGCCGCAAAGAAAAAGATCTTCTGAATCATCCGTATCTATTGCTTGGTATCTATGATCACCGGAGGTGATCTCTAGGGGGATTAACCCCTTCTGCCAGGTTAAAAGCACCTGGTTATCATGAATATCTATCATTTGCAAATGAGGGTTGTCCGCAGTTCTATAACGATTTTTTTTAAAATTACCCGTTAAAACACTCTCTGTATATCTCTGTAGTGCACAGGCTACGCTTGAATCTTTAAGCTCTTTTAACTTACCGGCATAAATAAATAAACTGTTAGGATTTCTATATGTTCCAAAAGTAGTGTTATAGTGATAGCCAAAGTTTTGAATAGTACTTAAATTAAGCATTCCGTTTTCTTCTAACGTCCTAATAACTTGAGATTCAAGAGTTCTTAACATCGACGGTTCTGGAGAACTGGTTTTTAATAAATCTTCCCTACCTAAGCTTAGCAATGTCTGCATAAGAGCGATCCGATGCTTAGCCTCGGCTATATCATCTGTAACTGAGCACTTTTCAAGCAGGTCTATTTTTTTCTTAACCGAGAGATTAGCAAGATCCAGTTTTTGAAGAAAATTAAGAATAAGTGACTGTATACCTCCTATGACATGGAAATCAGCTCGCATACCTGGAGATGTTAAAAAAGCCTGAAATTTAGGAGTCTCTTGAAGGCCCCATGAACTTACAAATATCATGGGTAGTTGTGCATGCTTTCTTATTTCCAAGCTACTAAGTATTATATAATTATTTAATAAATTATCACAAAAGATCCTCATTAAAGAAATTGCTATAGAAAAGTTACCATAAGAGGCGATCTTTAGAAGAAGAGAGGGTAAAGCGTCTAGAGTAGTTATTTTTTTTGTTAATACTGCGATTTTTTCTTTGATAGGGATAGCACCGGACCCTTTTTTTAGAGGCTTTAAAGCAAGTGTTAATTCTTCTAGCTCTTGTTTACTTTCACTAGATCTTAGCGCATAGTCATCTAAGACTGCTCTAGAGCTAAAGAGACATTGACCAAGAAGAAAGAGGATTTGTTGTTGACGAATGGGTGAACCTTTAATTTTATCACGTAGATCCCCTAGAGGAGAATCCTTTAATAATTCCTTTGTAAAACAGAAATTAGATATATGTGAGATGAGCTCCTTTGGAGATCTGGCTAGGAGGGTGGTTGTAAGCTCAATCAAGATGCTCTGGTCTTGAATACCAAAATTTTTAATGTACATAATGAATCCTTTGGGATCTTCTTGAACAATTATTCTCATAAGCTCAATCAAAACACCCTGGTCCTGGATCTTGAAATTTTTAATATTCGAGGCAAGCTCCCTAGGGGCTTCTTGGACGATCTTTCTTGCCAGATCAATTAACATAACGGGACTTTGGATCCCGAAGGCCTGAATATTTGAAGCGAGGATCCAAGGGGCTTTTTTAGCGATCTCTTGAGTAAGTTCTTTGAAGAAAATAGAATGCCCCTGTCGCTCAAAATTCTGAATTATTGAGAGCAATGATTTTTGATCTTTATTAGGGATTCTTTTAAGGAGTTCTCTTAGGAGTTTTTCGTCTAGGGAACAACTAACAGCCTCATAAGCTACTAATTGCGCTTGACTATAAGAGAGTTCTTGTATAAAGCTCGCTGCTGCTCTACTGTTTTCCTCACCCCTATTGCCTAATTCTAAAATAGTTCCAGCCATCTCAGAAATCCGGTGATCTATAGAGGCCCTTACTACAGGAGGCAAAATTAGGGCTGGATCTTGATAAAATCCCTGAAGACAACCCTGTCTATATGTCAAATCGTGCATTTTACTGACCTCAAATTAGGAATTATATCTAATTATTAAAATATTAAATTATAAAATAAGTTTTGAATTAGTCCTCCTCATGTTGAGGAGATACTCTTATAGGGATAAACTCAAAACTCAGGTTATAGGGCACATAAAGAAAAAGAAGAGGCTTATTAACCTGATTTTTGGGTATATCTCCTTGATAAGCCCTCATCTGCCAGGCTTTTTTCAGAGAATTCCCCTCAGTGATAGTGCTAGAGTATGCTTTTTGGGGAATTCTTCAAACATACTGTCGTAATTTGATTATCTATCAAAGAGATAAACCTAAAACTCAGGTTATTAATCATCTTTAAAATACCAATTTATAAATCTAGTTCAATAAGAACCCGAGTCTTTCTCACTTTTTACTTTTTTTAACGACGACTTTAGCTTTTTGCTTGGGGAGGGGCTCATCCTCATCCTCATCCTCATCTTTATCGTCCCAATTGAGAGTGGTTATTTTAGGAAGCTCTGTTTTAGTAGCAAGAGTACGCAGTGCTGAGAGCTTATCATCAAGAGAGTGCCAATCATCTTTCAGTAGTTTATTTTGATTACGGCTAGCAAGGAAATCCTCTTCAGTTTCATATTTACTAGAGAATGTGATAGCCGTAGAGGTAATAATTTCTGGTATATAGAGAAAAGAACGTAAAGGTGAAGGAACAGTAAGGAAGAGGTCCTGACTGAGCTGAATTTCGGGCGTTATTTTAATAATCTGCTTGGGGGGGCGGCCGCGTTTTGGGCGTGGGTTAAGAGCTTCTAGAGAGTAGTAGGAACGAGCTTTTTGTTCGAGAGTTTCACGAGCAGCCTGAAGATCTTTAGAGACTTTATTATCTAGGAAGTGCAGTTTTACCTTCTCGAGAAGAGATTTTCCAAGATCCAGATCCTCTTCAAAAACAAAGTGAAGGTTATTTTGACATAACCATTCAATAATCCGAATACGAAAGCGCTCCAGATAGTATTGCTGCCATTTTTCCTGTTCTGTTAGATGGTCATAAATAAAATCAAGAAAGTTTTCGCGCGCATCTTTAGAGTGGATGATGTCCAGTAATTTTTCTTTAGTATCAATATCATAAACTTTTTCATTTACAAAGCCTTCCATGATTTTTTTAATCTCATAGAAAGAGAGTTTAGGAATAGCACAGTAGCGGGCTGGATGAGTTTTAAGTTCCAGTAAAAGAGCATCTATATCTTCAGCGGGCTTGCCAAGATCTATAAAAATAAGAAAGCCTTCTTTGTTATCAAGGAAAAAGCTCCTTTCATCATCGGATTTTGTAAAAGCATCCATTAGGCGCAGAAGCCTCAAGATAAGAGGAGGGTGTTTGGCAGTAATTTTACTCATAAAGTTCCTTTAAAAACAAAAGTAGCGGTTCCTGCCATCTTTACATCCTGTAATTCAGGGTTAAAAGAAATAGTTATCAGCTCTTTTGAGGCTGTTTCTACAGTAATAGGAGAGGGCATTGTTAAAACAAGGTGCGCAGCTAATGCGGCAGCTGTGCAGCCAGTACCACAGGCAAGAGTTTCTTCTTCCACGCCCCTTTCGTAGGTGCGAATCGCAAGAGCTCCAGGACCTATCTTTTCAACAAAATTGACATTAACCCCTTTAGGGGTGAAGCGTGTATCATAACGGATCTGTGGACCAAGGCATTTTATATCGATATTTTCAATTTTCTCACTAAAAATAACGGCATGGGGAACCCCTGTATTAAGAATTATAAGATCTTCATGCCTTTCAATATTAGTCGGTGCTCCCATTTCAACTTCTATCATAGCGCCTTGAAAGGTTACCGTCAATTTACGCTGCATAGTTTCTAGCAAAAACTTTTCCTTAACACATATACCAGAGTCGCGTAAAAAGGCCGCTAGACAGCGAACGCCATTACCGCACATTTCGGCTTCGGAGCCATCGGCGTTAAAAATACGCATACCAAAATCAGCTTTTATAGAATCCGTTAGCCAGATAAGGCCATCTGCACCAATACCAAATCGGCGATGGCAAATTTTTCTAATAGCAGCCTTATCAAATATAAATATATTTTTTCTATTATCTAAGACGATAAAATCATTGCCAGCACCTTGGTATTTGCTAAAAGGTCTAGAGTTCACTAAAGGAATTAATGATCCCATCAAGCAGACCATAATTAAGAGCTTCTTGCGCTGTCATCCAAGTATCCCGGTCAAGAGCCTTTTCGATCGTTTTAAAGTCTTTACCTGTTGCCTGGACATACATATTAATGAGCATTTCATGTGTTTTTTTTATCTCTTTAGCTTGGATTACAAGGTCTGTTGCTTGACCTTGAACAACACCATGAATGGCTGGCTGGTGAATCATAATACGTGCATGCGGTGTGGCAAAGCGTCTTTTAGGTGAGGCCGCAAGGCTCAAAATTGAGCCCATAGAAGCAGCAAGACCTGTAACCAGGGTTGTAACGGGAGACGAAATGAGCTTAATTTGATCCCAAATAGCCAGACCTGCATCTACAGATCCTCCAGGGGAGTTGATAATAAATAGGATAGGTTTTCCTGGATCTTTGAGTTCAAGATGCCAAAGTTTACGAATGATATCCTTAGCCGAGTCATTCATAACGGAATCGCTTAAAAAGATACGACGTGCTTTTAGCAGCGCTCTTTCAATGCTATCATCGAGAGGGGAAGCTTTTTTTTCATCCCTTTCTTTTTCTTCAGGTTCTTCTTCTAGCATAGTAGTTAAATCCTAATTTCTGGGTAGAGGGGGAAGGTTAATAGCAATTCTTCAACCTGCTTATTTACATGTAATAGAGTTTTTTCCTCAGTTACAAATTGAGCGCGGTCTTCTTTAGCTTTTGTCGATTTTAAAATGGCATGTATAAGTTTCGCAATGATTTTCATTTCAGCAGGTCCCATTCCAAGGGTTGTGAGTGCAGGTGTGCCAAGTCGAACACCCGAAGTGTACCAAGGGCCATTTGGATCAGAGGGAATAGTATTGCGATTAAGCGTGATATTAGCCGCACGAAGAGCGCCTTCGGCCTGACGACCCGTAATACCAAAAGAGGTTACATCTACTACAAGAAGATGATTATCAGTACCTCCTGTTGTGATACGTAGTCCAAGACGCACGAGTTCTTCAGCAAGAGTTTGCGCATTTTTCACAATTTTTTGAGCATAACTATGGAATGAGGGTTTATTGGCCTCTTGGAAGGCGATGGCTTTAGCCGCCATGACATGGGGCAGGGGCCCTCCCATAGCCAAAGGACAGCCTTTATTAAGGATGTGACCGAATTCTTTTTTCGCTAAGATTAATCCACCCCGTGGACCTCTTAAAGTTTTATGCGTTGTAGAAGTAACAATATCTGCATAAGGGATCGGATTAAAATCACCCTCAAAGACTTTTCCGGCGACAAGACCTGCAAAATGGGCCATGTCAACCATAAAAACAGAGCCTGCCTTAACAGCGATCTCTTTCATACGAGCAAAGTTAATAGCCCGCGGATAAGCTGAGTAACCAGCTACGAGAATAAGGGGTTTTATCTCAAGAGCCAGTTTCTCAATATTCTCATAATCAAGCAACTGCGTTTTTGGATCTACTTCGTAGGAGAAAGCACGCATGAGTTTAGAAGAGAGGTTATGTCTGTAGCCATGAGTTAGATGTCCACCTGAATTGAGCCCCATACCTAGCAGACTCTGATTCATTAATACTTTACGTAGAGTTTCGTAATCTTCGTGGGAAAGTTCATCAACTTTCTTCGCTCCTAGCCTTTCTAATTCGGGCGATTGCACTTTTTCTATTAAGATGGCTAGAAAAGCAATTAAATTAGCATCAGCACCTGAATGTGGCTGGACATAGGCAAATTCTGCTCCAAAGAGTTTTTTAACCTGACTCATAGCCTCTTCTTCTATGGCATCTATGTTGCTGCAACCAGCATAAAAGCGGTGGTTAGCAAAACCCTCGGCATATTTATCGGTGAGTAAATTACCCATGGCTAACTGGACAGCCAGAGAAGAATAGTTCTCTGAGGCGATCATTTTTAGGTTACTACGTTGGTCCTTAAGCTCTTGCAAAATGCTTTCAGCAATTTTAGGGCTGTCAGTACTGATATAATCAAGAGAAGCTAAATAGGCGATAACAGCCTTATTCTGTTCTTTTTCCGCTGTGCTTTGTAGATATTTAGAGAGAAAATCCATGACTTTCAGTATAGCCAGATTTCTCTATTTTAGAACAATCAAGAAAGGGAAATCAGGTGTTAATCTGAGTTTTCTATTTTACTCGTGTCAGTTCAACTTTTAACTTACCTTGGGCGCTCAGTGCTCAAGCTGAGTTCAAAGTTGAACTAACACTAAGATAGATTAAAAACTTCCTAAGAGGGGTTATGTCTTTGTAAGATAAATTCTGGCGGCTAGACAACCTGCTAGGAGCGAATCTATATACCCTTTTTTCTCAAGTCTGGCAAGGCAGTAGCCTGCGTTAAAGTTATCACCAACACCCGTGACTCTAACAGGATTTTGAATAAGCTCTGATTCTACTTCAAAAGAAGAGCCCTCTGCATAAACAAGAGCGCTGGTTTTACTGTGAATAACGAGCTCACTAATTCCGAGATTATAAGGAAAATCTGAACCAACAAGAGCTTTGATTTGAGCAGCTTCCGATTCATTAAGACTGAGGATTGATCGATTGAAGCCGGCAATTATTTGAAGAGCTTCTTTAAGATCAGCCAAGGGGCGCTTCGAGGGGTCAGCTAGGTCAAAGAAAAAAAGCTTATCTGTAGGGGAATAGGCTGTTTGAAGATAGCGCCATATAGCATTCATATTAGGAAACATTGTCCAGTTGACCATAGCAACAAGGTCAGACTCCGCCCAAAGTATTTTAAGAAGGGGACCCATTTTCTCTTGAAGGATCGTTTGATTTAGACCTAGAATAGAGTCGTGATGCCCGAGCATGATTTTCCCATCTTGGAATTCAAGGACATCGCTTTTCCCGCTAGAGCTAAGGGATGTTACATGAGCACAACGGGAGGTAAGTTCTGTAAAGACGGGTTCAATTTGCGGATCGCCAAGGGTGCCGATAAAGTTGATAATCGCTCCCATATCGAGTAAAGCCTTAGCCATAATGGGGGCATTACCACCTATTCGTTTTTCCTGTAGAACAAGCTCAATATTGCAAGAAACGTTAGAGGCTTTTTGAAGGCGTTGGGCAAAACTTTGAATGGATGGGAAAAACAAGACATCATTAACATTTTTACGCTCTTCAACTGGATGGTAGATAGAATCAACGAATCCATCAAAGCCTATTAGAATTTTAAAATTTTGGTTCAAGAATTATCACTTTACCACAGGATATATGGTGATTAGGCCCTTGTTCATAGCACGTATCATTAATTAGAATTTTAAAAAAGCACTCGGTAAAAAAGGAGGTTATTTCAAATGTCCATTTACCAGCATTTATGTTATTTAGAGGGGCGCCTATTTTCCAGTCAAGTCCTGCATGTTCTCCTCGAATAAAAAGATTGTTACCAAATCCACAGTCATAGTGGACAACAATTCGGGTTATTTTGGAAATATGAGGGGGCTTTATTAAAGAATAGATTGGGTTTTTTACGAGAGCTTTGGGTCTCTTTTGAAAGAATGACATGAAGAGAGCCTCATTTTTCCTCATGGTAGCAGGTGTATTTTTCTTTGTCAAAAGGCAATGCGTGTAGCTGGTTCCAGTGATAAAGGCGAGGGGCCTTTATGGATTAGATTATGATAACCAAGACCTGCGATCATGGCCGCATTATCAAGTGTTAGTTCAGGAGGAGGAAGGAAAACGGGAAGTGGAAGGTCTTGAAGAAGGCCTTGTAGACGTTTATTATTTGCAACACCTCCGCCGACAAGAATAGAGCGTGCCCCTGTTTTCTTAAGGGCCACAGATATTTTAAAAAGAAGATCTTTAAAAACACATTCTTGGAAACTAGCGGCTATATCAGAGGCTTTGGCTGTGGGATGATTTTTCAGCATTTGCAGGACAGCCGTTTTGAGTCCACTAAAAGAAAAAGAGAGGGGACGTTCTTTTACCTTACCACTTCTAAAAGGATAGAGGCTCGGATCACCTTGAGCTGCTATTTTTTCAATAAGAGGCCCACCTGGATAGGAAAGTCCTAGCATGATAGCAACTTTATCAAAGGATTCACCTATAGCGTCATCAATTGTTTCCCCTAAAACTCCATAGGAACCGATGGCTTCGATAAGAAGCAGCGTTGTGTGACCCCCTGAGACAACAACGCCAATGGCTGGGAACTCGGGGCTTCTGTTCATAGATGCAGCAAAAAGATGAGCTTCTACATGATTGACAGCAACAAGTGGTTTTTTCAGGCCGATAGAAAGTCCCTTGGCAAATTGCAAGCCGGATAAAAGTGCCCCCAAAAGACCTGGACCGTAGGCAACAGCAATGGCATCAATTTCTTGGAGCTCCCTGCCTGACTCTTCAAGTATTTTATTGAAAAGAAGAGGAAGGGCAGGCATATGGAGTCGGCTGGCAAGTTCTGGAAATACACCACCAAACTTTTCATGACGAGAGGCTTGTGATAAAACATGATGAGAGATTATCTTATAACCATCCTCAACAAGGGCGACCCCTGTTTCATCACAGGTTGTTTCAATACCTAAAATTAGCACCATAGGGGGGATATGATAGCAGGTTTTCATTTTTTTAATTGAAATATTAGCACCTGTTCATTAGTATGATAGGGATAAAATTTTTCTTTAGGGCTATAAAACAGATGCTAGAGTCTCTACCAGTTATACTTGAAATTCAAGAACTTGACATGAAGATGATCCGTCTCATGAACATAAAGAAGCAACGCCGTAATGAGTCGTATAAGGTTCAGCAGGAACTAGATGATGTTGTCCATAAGACTGTTGGAAAAGACGAGCATATTGCATTAACACGTAAAGACCTGCGTATTCTAGAGGCGCAGATTACAGATGTAAACATGCGTATTGAAAAAGCAGAAGCCAAGCAGAATTCCATCAAAAAAGTAGAAGAATTTAATGCGATAACAGGGGAAATCACCTCTGCTCAGCGTGAAAAGACAAGACTCGAATCCCAAGCTTCTGAAGTAACAGATCGCCTCGTAACAGAAGAAGAGAGTATCCAGGATCTGAAAAACGAAGTTAAGCGAGTTCAAGAAACCTCTAAATCTTTACAAAAAGAGCTTACGGTCGCGATTGAAGAGATTAATAGAGAGGGTAATCTTCTGCAAAAAGAGCGCGCTATATTAGCAACCACTGCTAACCATGATTTACTCCAAATTTACGAAAGATTGCTCCATAATAAAAAAGACCGTGTCCTCGTTGCTGTTGAGAATCGCACTTGTAGTGGTTGTCATATTGTACTCACAGCACAACATGAAAATCTTGTTAGACGTTGTGAACGACCTGTTTTTTGTGAACATTGTGCACGCCTTCACTACTGGAAAGTAGAGGAGGAGGCGGTAGCTGGTGATGTTGCTGTAAAGCGCCGTCGCAAGAAATAATTTACCGGGAGAAAAGGCGATCGCTAAGTTTTAATATTTAGAGGAAAGTCTGGACTTCATAGAAAAGGATACCAGCGAAAGGCTGGGGGCCGTAAGGCTACGGAAAGTATAACAGCAAACATTCCTCTTCTAGCTGCAAGGCAAGGAAGTAAGGCTGAAAATGTCTCTCTAATAACGATGAGACCGTATTTTTAGGTAACTAGAAAGCGTTGTAAACCCTATCCGAAGCAAGGCTTAAGATCTTTATATTTATGATCAGCTGCTTTTCGTAGCCATAAAATAAGATTTTAATAAGGAGCCGCTTGAGAGATGTAGTAATGCATCTCCTAGACGAATGATTGCCAGCTGCTGATTTTCAGTAGCTTACAAAATCCGGCTTACCATTTTCCCGGTTTTTTTTAAAATACTTACTAATAATAGTATTAATTAATTGAACAGATGAGTGTAGGCCCCTTTGAGTAACTTATTTCAAGTTCAACGGGTTTATCTCCAAAAATGTAGTAAAGTTAGGGCCATTTCCCCTACACATCAAAAAGATCTTAGAAAGATATTGGAAAGGTAGCCTCCCTAAATCCGACCTTCTGTTTATTTAAAAAATTCCATACGCAGCTGAGGGTCGGATGCTATACGGCCACTGAGAGCATGGGTAATAGTAAAGGTATTATCATCTTTGATACCGCGCATAGCTATACAGTAATGCTTAGCTTGGAGAGAGACTGCCATGTCTTCTGTTCCTAGAATGATCTTAAGGCACTCCTGAATTTGATGGGTAAGGCGCTCCTGGAGTTGAGGGCGTTGGGCAAAATAGTGCACGATACGGTGGATCTTAGAGAAACCGATAAGGCGGTTATTAGGGATATAAGCAATAGTAGCAGTTCCTATCATAGGTACGAAGTGATGCTCACAGAAGCTAAAAAAACGAATATTTTTAAGGGTGATCAAACGGTCTTTTTCGTTGGAGGCGGGATCTTCGAAAAAGGAGATCTCTGGGAATTTACTCTCATCGAGTCCAGCGAAAATTTCTTCTACATACATCTTAGCAACGCGTTCGGGAGTCTTTTTCAGAGAATCATTAGTAATATCAAGGCCTAGAATATCTAGGATGGATGCCATGTGAGAGCTGATTTGAGTAATTTTTTCAGCATTGGTGAGGTTATTTTTTTTAAAAGGGTGTGGAAATTTAGATAGAGCTTCTTGAAAGAGGTGTTTAGATGTTAACATGTATTTTTATCCTTTGCGTGCCAGATAGTCATCTAAAGGACCATCAAAGAACTTGATACCCTTTTCTTCAAAAGAGATAATTTTTGTAGCTACCTGACCAATCAAATCACGGTCATGGCTGACTACTATTACAGTGCCTGGATATTCGTTTAAACCCCATGCAAGTGCTGAAACAGCTTCTAGGTCAAGGTGGCCATTGGGCTCATCGAGAATAAGGGTATTGTGATCGGAAAGCATCATCCCAGCAATAATTAAACGTGCTGTCTCTCCGCCTGAAAGAAGCGGGATTTTCTTAAAAGCATCCTCACCTGGGAAAAGAACTTTGCCAAGGACTCCCCGAATATCTTGATCATAGAGACCAATTTTGCGGCAGCGCAACCAATCAAAGGCTGTTTCTTCACTATGTTTATCGATGATTTCGCTGTGATTTTGAGGAAAATAGGAGGGAAGTACTTGGTGTCCAAAATTGATTTTACCACTATCAGGGGGAAGGACTCCGGCCAATATTTTCATTAGGGTAGTTTTACCACGACCATTAGCACCGATGATTCCAATTTTGTCTCCTTTTTGAATTTCTATAGAGAAATCCTTGATTACAGCTCCTTGGCCATAATCTTTGGAGATTTTATTGGCAGAGATGACGATCTTTCCAGAAGCCTTATCACAAGGAATAAAGCGAATATAGGGGCGTTGAATATTGCTTTTTTTTGTTTCCTGGGGCTGTAGTCTTTCAATTTCACGTAAACGTGATTGCACTTGGCTAGCTCTCGTGCCGGCTCCAAAACGGGCAACAAACTCACTTAATTGGGCAACTTTCTTTTCTTTTGACTTAGCATCATCTTCGGCACGTGTGCGCGTGTCTGTTTTCATTCCAACCATAGCATCATAATTGCCAGAGTAGATAGTAATTGTATCATAATCAATATCAGCAATTTGTGTCGTAATGGCATTTAAAAAATGGCGGTCATGACTTACTACAATAAGTGTACCTTTATAACCCTTTAAGAAATGTTCAAGCCAGCTAATAGAATCGAGGTCAAGGTGGTTTGTTGGTTCATCCAGAAGAAGGGCGCTGGGTGATCCAAAAAGGGATTGGCAAAGAAGTACTTTAAACTGGACATCTGTAGGAACTTCACCCATTTTAAGAGAATAATAGTGAGGACTAATACCCATGCCTTGTAAAATTTGTTCGGCATTTGTTTCAGCACTGTAGCCATCTTCTGCAGCGATAACTTCTTCCAAATCGCCTAGGCGCATTCCTATGGAGTCCGTCATCTCTTCATCATAAAGACGATCCCTCTCAGCCCAGGCATTCCAAAGGCGCCTATTACCCATAATAACAGTATTTACAACAGATTCTTCTCTAAACTCTTCAATATTTTGCTTCAGTATTCCGACGCGTGCCGGCAAGTTTATTGTTCCGGCTGTTGGCTCTATACGTCCCATGATAATACCAAGTAGCGTGGATTTCCCAGCGCCATTAGGTCCGGTTAAACCATAGCGCTGACCATTACTAAAGGTCATAGTAACTTTTTCAAAAAGAGTTCGTGCACCGTAGCGCATACAAATATTATTGAGAGTAATCATAATTTTGTTCTAAACAATAGCATAAACTAGAGCTTCAAGGAAATAAAAAATTATGAAATTAAATATTTTGCTTTTATAAAAATGGGAGAAGCCCGCTCGGCTCAGTATAAGATATACTCAGGTTATCGACCTAATATCGGTTCAAGTTTAAATTTATTTTAATCAGTAGCGCAGAGTAACTAGATCCCGCCCTTGGAGCTTGGCTCAGGCCCCTTTAGGATGGGGTAATGACCTCCAGCCCATTTAAATATTTTTGTAGCACCTTAGGAATAAGAACAGAGCCATCGGCTTGTTGATTATTTTCTAGTAGAGCAACCATAAGGCGAGACGTTGCAAGCCCTGAACCATTAAGGGTGTGGAGAAACTCGGTTTTAGAGCCCTCATTGCGTTTAAAACGGATGCCAGAGCGTCTTGCTTGGAAGTCGGTGCAATTGCTGACAGAAGAGACCTCATAATAGCGGTTTTGCCCGGGAAGCCACACCTCTATATCAATTGTTTTTGAAGCAGCAAAAGACATGTCACCTGTTACTAGGAGCATATTACGGTAATGGAGGTCAAGGCCCTTGAGTATAGACTCGGCACTAGCCATCATTGTATAGAACATAGCCTCGCTCTCTTCAGGTCTGGTGAAGGCAAACATTTCAACTTTATTAAATTGGTGTGTGCGAATAAGGCCGCGTTCATTAGAGCCTGCAGCACCCGATTCTCTTCTAAAGCAGGGCGTATAAGCGATATATTTTTTCGGCAGCTCATTTTCTTCTAAGATCTCATCTAGATGAAGCGCATTAAGAGCTACTTCCGCTGTTGGTACTAGATAAAGAGGAAACTCCTTATCTTCTAATTTATAAAATTGTCCGGAAAATTTGGGTAGAGTGCCAGCTCCAAACATCATTTGTTCACGAACCAGAAGAGGGACCATCCACTGCTCAAAACCATTATTTAAATGTGTCTCAATCATAAAATTAATAAGCGCCCATTCTAAACGAGCTCCAAGGCCTTTATATACGGGCCATCCAGAACCGGAGATTTTCGCACCTCTTTTAAAATCAAATAGATGAAGGAGCTCATTGAGTTCAACATGATTTTTAAAAGGGAAGGGAAAATCATGTTGAGTCTTGTACTCATGGATGCAAACATTATCTTGAGGATTGCAGCTAATAGGGATATCTTCAAATGGAAGGTTTGGCAGGCGTGCAAGAAGATCGTAAAGAAGGGGCTCTATAAGGGCTATTTCCTTCTCAAGAGCCGCAATAACCGTAGATAGTTCGTGAGACTCTGTTTTTTCGGATTCAGCCGTCAGCCCTTGACGTTTTTTATTACCTACTTCTTTTGCGATTAAGTTTTTACGATTTTTAAAACCCTCTAATGCGGTGAGAGCTTCACGATGTTGGATATCTAAAGCAACGATTTCGTCGAGAGAAGTAGTTGATACTTTACTCTGTAATCTTTTTTCAGTAAGGTCTTTTTGGGTCCGAATCAGTTTTATATCGATCATAAGATTTTGCTCATGTTTATTTAAAAATAGAGTGTAAGGGTTTTAGCAATTTGGTGAAAGATGTGGCTTTAAAAGAATGCAATCTAGGAATTTGGAGCTATTGCTCCAAAAATTCTTTTAAGTTTAGCCCCATCCATGGGGGCCTGATTTTTGGCCTTGTCGACAGGGTAAGTCTAACGTTGTCCTGAATTTAATATAGATCTTTCTCTTAACGATTTCAGCATAGAACGTTTTGCTAAAATGGTTTCTTTCTATATTGATAAGAAACAATTTGTTATCATTGCTTCCAATAAAAAATGATGGCGACTGCTGACCAGCTGCTCCAGCACTTCTGCTGAGGGAAAAGGTCAGTTAAGTCATTTCTTTGGAGTTCAAACGATGCCCTTAAGGCTTCGCCAATTATTATTTTCCGGAAGAACATATCAGGTAGAGATAGAGGATCCCAAAGAAGCTTATTGGGTTTTTCTCCAGCTTGATAAGGGGCTAGCTACGGATCTTTTTTGCTCATGCGGATTAGAAGGCTGTATTCATTGCCAATTTGCCAGTAAGTTACTACAGGGCCTCGAGCCCTTACATGAGGATTTTGAAAGATCTTTTTGGAAAGAACTTTTCTTTGCTCTTCAAGCGGAAAAGAATCCAATAGAAAAAAAAACAGGGCTTTTTGAAGCCTCCTCCTGCCTTATAGAAACCAAGGACCCCGTTCTTCAGGAGTTTCTACGAGATCCACCACAGGAGATTGAAACAAATTCGATCAAATTCTGTGACCGTGATCCAAAAGAGATCCAGCGCTGGCGCCAAGGAAGGGCTTCTGCCGAATTTCTCTTTGATCTCTCTATTTGGTCCGATATTGCCAAACATTACTTCGTAGAAGCTGTTTTAAAAAAGCAGCCTGTCCGTGTGGAGGGTAAATCAGTTTGGGTGGGCGATGATCATATTAGGACCTTTTTAAAGGAGATGCCGCTCTTCGCGGCTGGTTCAAGGAAGGAAAGCCGTTTAGAGTGGTCTTTTGAAGAGGGGACTCTTAGTTTTGATGGGAAAACCTATAAAGGGACAGCGCTCATTAATTTTTTCCAAAAAAAGTCTGATGAATTACGCCTGAGAGGATTTCCTCTTTTTGAAAAAGAAGCGCCTCTTCCAGCTTTTCTTGGATTTAATGGCAAAGAACTCACAGTAAAAGTAGAGGGCCTTTTTTTAGGACCTTATGCTTATCTCCATGGACAAGGGTTTTTTATAAAACCATCCTATCCACCGGTTGTAAAAGATCTTACATCCTTTATCAAAGAACATCCCGGGCTGTTTGTCCAAGAAGGATTTACCTTACACAGCACTCTACCTAAGGTGGAAATAAAATTTAAAATGACTGGGATAGGAATAGAGTTCTTTTCAGATGAAGGAACTCTATTTGAAGATTGGATTTACATACCAAAAGAGGGCTTTTATCCAAGGGTAGTGAGGGGTACGAAATCACTTTGGGGTATGGAAACAAAATGGGATCAGTTACCTGCATTTATTCATAAGCACCAAGAGTCTTTGGACGATGTTCCTGGGTTTTTTATTAAAGAGAAGCCCTTTACACGCCTTGGTTTAAAAATTGAGGTGCATAAAGGTAGGGTTACTACCCGTCTTGGGGCTGATGTTAGCTATGAATGGATGCTTATAGAGCGCTACTTTGTGCAAATGGGAAAAGGGATATACTATTTAGAAGAGGATATATCTAAAGAACTTAGAGAAACAATTGTAGCAGAAGATGCTGAATCTTTTATTAAAAAAGAGCTTCCTGCACTTATGCCCTATGCGATATCAGTAGACCCGTACCTGCAGCCTCTTTCTATCAGGTTAATTATGCATGAATTTGGAGCTCATTATGAAAGTGATGAGGCTCCCTTAGATTTAGCCGCCATGTCAGAAGCTTTAAAAGCTGGACGTGCTTTTTATATGACCCCCCAAGGATACGTTGACCTCAGAGACACACGTTTTGAATGGCTTAAAAAACTAGAAAAACCCACGTTAACAGCTTTAGATCGGATACGTTTAGAGGCCTATGAGCAGGTTGACAAAAACAAACTTTGGCCTGTAGAAAAGCCCCTTCCTGAGATAACACATTTTAAGGCGGAGCTACGTGGTTATCAGCAAAAAGGTTTAGAGTGGCTTTGGAGCCTTTATCAAATGGGTCTTTCAGCGCTTTTATGTGATGATATGGGTTTAGGAAAAACTTATCAGGCTCTTAGTCTTGTAGCAGCTGTTAACAAAGGTTCTTTTTTAATACTAGCACCAACATCTGTGATCTACCACTGGTTTGAGAAGGTTCAGAAATGTCTGCCGCATCTGAAGGTATGCCTCTTCCATGGTCCTGAGCGTAAAATACCCGATGACACTGATGTTATCATTACCACATATGGCATGGTCCGTAATGAAAGAGAGCGTTTAAAACGCTATCAATTTGAGATTATTATTTTCGATGAAGTCCAGATGGCTAAAAATCGTTCTAGCCTAACGTGGCTGGCTCTCGCAGGTCTTAAAAGCCATTTCCGTCTAGGCCTCACAGGCACGCCAATAGAGAATAATTTAAAGGAGTTGAAAAGCCTTTTTGATCTTGTTCTACCAGGTTTCTTCTCAGGATCGCATCGCTTTCGTGAGCAGTTTATTACACCTATCGAGATCCAAGGGGATAATAAGTGTAAAGCTCTTCTACAGCGCCTTATATCACCTTTTATATTACGACGTAAAAAACAAGACTGCCTCAAGGAATTACCCTCTAAGACCGAAGATGTCGTTTGGTGTGAGCTCTCTCAAGAGCAGCAAGAGCTTTATCAAAAACTGCTCCAAGAGCGGACAGAGGTTATTGCAGAGCTTCATAGTAATGAGGGCTCTTTTTCTTATATTACATTGCTAGCACTCCTTATTCAGCTCAAGAAAATATGTAATCACCCAGCACTATTTCTCAATGATATCAAAAACTTCCGAGCGCATAAATCGAGCAAGTGGATACTTTTCGAAGAGCTGCTCACAGAGGTCTTGGCAGGTGGTCAAAAAGTAGTGATCTTCTCTCATTATTTAGGGATGCTTGATATTATAGATGATTACTTACGTGAGAAGGGTGTTGGTTTTGCAACGCTACGAGGAAGCACAATTAATCGCCATGAGCAGATTGCACGTTTTCAAACAGATCCTACATGCAGGGTGTTTGTTGCTTCATTACAAGCTGGGGGCCTCGGTATTGACTTAACAGCGGGCTCTGTAGTTATTCACTATGATCGTTGGTGGAATGCTGCAAGAGAAAATCAAGCCACTGACCGAGTGTATCGTATTGGACAAAAGGTTCCTGTTCAAGTTTTTAAGCTCGCAACTATGGGTACTGTAGAAGAAAATATAGATCAGTTAATTGCAAAAAAAGCACGTCTTCTTGATGATATTATAGCACTTGATGGTCATACAGATTTTAAAAAACTTACACATGAAGATTGGCTCCAGGTTCTTTCGGTTCTTGGCCCCCGAGAAAAGGAATTTGATTGAGGGGGATATTCGACTAAGAGATCTACGTGATCACCCTCTCCTTCAAATTCAATTAAATGCAGATGGCTTTACAATGTTCTCCTCGAACACCGTATACTCGCCCATGAGCTAGAGATCCCCTTAACAAAATACGATCAGAGCATGCTTATTCCTCTTTTGAAAAAGGAAAGGGAATCCTTGAGTATTGTCTATTCTCTCGTACTACAAAATGTAGTCGATCGCTTAGACAAAGCTTTCAAGGCTTTTTTTCATAGATGTGAAGTGGGAGAAAAGCCCATCTTTCCTAGATTTCGTGGTAGACATCGCTACAAGAGCTTCTGCTTTGGTAAAGGTGGCTTTTCTTTACTAGAAGGTAAGCTTAAGCTCTCTAAACTGGGCATCATTTGCGCATAAGATGCACAGGCTTATCGAGGGGAGATTAAAACCTGTAGATTAAGACAAAGCGCTTCTGGCGACTGGTTAGTTCCCCTCCCCGGGTGTTGTAGAGGTGCAGCCACTATCTCTTTGGGTAAGAAGCTCTTGCCTTTAGGGGGTGGAGGAGTCACATTAATCTAGGTAAAATAGCTATCGTCAAGATCATCCTCATTACAAGGCTTTTCCGTTCCAGATAATACGCTTTTACGCTCCTTTTGCTTAGCTTTATTTTTAAGATGCATGAGGAGAGGAACGCCTGCAAAGCCAAAAACTTCTCGGAATTGGTTAGTCAGATACTTTTTATAGGTATCACCCATTAGTTTGGAGTTATTCACGAAAAGAATAAAAGTAGGGGGGTGGATAGCAACTTGTGTCATATAGTAGATGCGCAGGCGCTTGCCTTGTAGCATAGGGGGATGATTTTTTTGCAAAGCCCCTTCCACAAATTTATTAAGTTGTCCGGTGTTAATGCGTGTTTTAGTAGCACTAAAGACTTCAAGGGCAGCCGAGATTGTATCTAGGCTGTTGCGGCCGGTAAGGGCTGAGCCAAAGATCATGGGGCAATGTGCAAGGAAGGGACTTTCGAGTTCAATAGACTTTCTTGCATGTTCCATGCGGAAGCCTTTTACAAGATCCCATTTATTAAAGAAAAGAACACACCCCTTTCCTGCTTCGCAGATACTATCAGCAATACGTTTATCTTGAACAACAAGACCTACTTGGGCGTCAATAACAAGAATACACACATCGGCTTTTGTAATAGCATCTTCTGTACGAACAGCGGCAAATTTTTCCACTGTTTCGTGTGTTTTATTTTTACGACGTACACCAGCTGTGTCTATAAGGATTAGATTTTGATTGTCAAAAGAGAATGGAATTTCCACGCTGTCACGGGTGGTACCAGCAATGGGGCTTACAACAACGCGTTCATCGTTCAACAAGTGGTTGATCAGGGTAGATTTACCTACATTAGGGCGGCCAACAATTGCGATACGTGCTTCGGGTGATTGTTTTGTAGACGTTTCAAAATCGAAGCCTTCAAAGGCTGCTTCAAGAAGCTCCATGATATTATTGCCTTGCGTGGCAGAAACTGCAATTATTTTTTTAATGCCAAGAGAATGAAAGTCATGGATAAGTTTTTCCGTCTGCATATAGTCAATTTTATTGACGGCAAGGCAGAGCGGTTTTTGGGTGCGCAGAAGGATTTTGGCAACCTCTTCATCCCAGATGGTGAGGCCAATTGTTCCATCTACGACCATTACGAGAGTGTCAGCTTCTTCGATAGCTATAAGGGCTTGACGGCGAATCTCTTCGTTAAAATCAGCTTTAGATTTGGCATCGATGCCCCCCGTATCAATTAATTCAAACTCCCGACCTAAAAAGGTGGCTGTTGTATAAAGACGATCACGTGTGATGCCCTCTGCTTCATCGACGATTGCGATACGTCTCTTAGCAATACGGTTAAAAAGAGCAGATTTTCCCACATTTGGGCGTCCCACAAGGGCTAGTTTATACATAAGGTGGCCAATTTAAAATAAATTCGGTAGAATTATACTTTAGAGACGCTTACCTTAAAAGGCTTATCATCTAATTCATGAAAACAAAACCCGTTCAAGACGAAGTTTCCTTATCTGTACTATGGCGCGGCTTTGGGAACTATAAAATGAGTCTTTTCAAAAATGACTTAATGGCAGCTTTAGGAGTTTCCCTTCTATCTGTACCATTATCAATGGCTTATGCTCTTGTAGCTGGGCTTCCCGCCTCCGTTGGCATCCTAGCTTCTATTTTTGGAACGATGCTAGCCGCAGCCTTTGGCTCTTCAAGACATCTGATCGTGGGCCCAAGTAATACAATCGCTATTTTATTGCAAGCTGGGCTTGCTGAGATTCTTTATGCCAATTATCGAGAGGTTTCTCCGGGAGAAAAGACGCAAATTGCTCTTATATTACTTCTGCAGATCACTTTTTTAGCAGGTCTTTTACAGTTTTTAGCGGGGATCCTAAAATTAGGAAGGCTCACTCATTTTATAAGCCGATCTGTAGTAGCAGGTTATGTGATAGGGGCTGCTCTTGCGATTATTTTTGGGCAGCTTTATAATTTTTTTGGAATGAGTGGGCCCTCTAGGCCAGTTTCAGCCTATCAAAAAGTAGCTTATTTTTTTGCACATCTTCAACATGTTCATTGGCCAACAGCCGCTCTGGCTTTTTTTGGTTTTTGTTTCTTTTTTATTGTAGAGCGTATTTCAAAAAGGATTCCTGCAGCTGTTTTAATGCTGACAGCTGTAAGTTTAGCAGCGATTTTCCTTCAATATTTCTCTAAAGAAACGGCGGAAGAAATTAATCAAGTATTGATGATTAGAGATTATGGAGAAACGGGTTCCCTTAGCATTCAGTTATCCTGGCCTAACTTTGATCTACAGCGCATTAATATGATATTGCCGATCTCTTTTGCTATTGCACTATTAGGCATTTTAGAGGCGACGGCTATTGCACGGACTTTTGCCACATCCACTGGACAAGTGCTCTCGATTAATCAAGAGATCTTTGCTCTGGGTGCGGCCAATATAGGGAGCTCTCTTCTGGGTGCTATGCCAAGTTCGGGAAGCTTTGCTCGTAGTGCTTTAAATTATAGTGGGGGTGCTCGCACACGACTTGCGGCTATCTTAAGTTCTTTTTTTGTGGCAGCAATTGTGATAGTTTTTTTTCCTCTTGTCTTACAAATCCCTCTAGGGGCCTTAGCCGCCCTTCTGCTTATCAGCGCTTGGCGCATGATTCGATGGAAAGAGGTTTATCTCTGCTTGAAGGCGACAGCACCGGATGCTTTTGTGCTGCTAACAACTGCTTTAGGCTGCATTATTTTGAGTGTAGAGGTAGCCTTTTATATAGGTATCGTCTTATCGATCCTTTTCTACTTGCGCAAAGCTGCAACTCCCCGCTTTATTGAGTGTAGTATTTCAGAAGAAGGCGAGCTTAAAGCTATGAATCCGCAAGAGCTTATTGAAAAGCGTCCAATTCGTATTTTACAAGTTGATGGGGAGCTGTTTTTTGCAGCAGCCGATCTTCTTCATGCAGCTGTAAAAACATTAGCTCAAGCAAATGAGGTGAGAGTGATTATTCTGAAGATGACTAATGCCTTTCATTTAGATGCAACAGCCTGTGCGGTACTGCAATCCCTTCAGGCCTATATTATAGATCGAGGTTCACAGCTTATCTTAACAGGGCTTACTCGGCCTGTATGGCAGGTTCTCTCAGATAGCGGATTTGTCAAGGAGATTGGTGTAGAAAACCTCTTTCTAGTTAATGCTAGCCACCCCTCAGCCTGTATTTTAGCGGCCTATTACCGTGCTGAAAATCTTCTGCCAACACCTCCAGTTGAGCAGCCTGTTAATTAGTCGACCCTGAAAAGTCTGATTTTTCTCTGTTGAATAATCATTTTTAAAGCCCCAATAGCCCATAGGGCTCCTTTTTTTGGTCCCAAGAAACCTGATTCAAATGTGAGGACTAAAAAGATACTAATTTTACGAAAATAGGAGTGTCTCGAAATATGAGGGCACCGCTACTTGGCTCTGTTAGACTCAAGGTTTCAGGAAAATTTCATAGAAATTTTTCATGAGGGCGAGCTTTGCTCGCTAGCGGTGCCCCCTCTCTTTCGGCTGGAGGCATCTTCCGCTCTTGGTGAAGAAGAATCGGTAAATTCTCCCCAATTCCACCATCCCCTGCATTTAATGGGTCTCCTAACTTTCCTTTAAGAAATTTTTGCCCAAGCGTGACCATCGCTCTTCCTATACCCAATGCGTGGTTCGCTAGATTTTCTACGATTGATTTGGGCTTTAAACCATCTGCTGCATTTTCTTCTTACGCCAGAAAAGTAGATTTTAATTTTCTCAATTTTATGGCCACGGTAACTTTTATCCACGACAGCCATAACTACCGGAACCTTTGGTTACTCTGAGCTTGCCCCCCGTAAATCGTACCAGTCAAATAGGAAGGTTTGTGTAATAATAGGAAACAAATTATGAAAAAAAGTCGTTTTACAGAAGAACAAATTATCGGAATCCTCCAAGAAGTCGGGGCAGGGATGCAGGTTGTAGAGGTCACTCGTAAGCACGGGATTTGTGCTGGGACATACTATGCCTGGAAAAGCAAATACGAAGGGATGACCATTCCTGACGTTAGAAGAATGAAAACTTTAGAAACTGAAAACAGCCAGCTGAAGCGGATTGTTGCGAACCTTACTCTTGAAATCACAGCTGCAAAGGATATGCTCAGCCGAAAGTGGTAGCCCCACAAGCTAAGAAAAAATGTGTTGAGTCTAGGGTATCTGATCATGGACTAACACAAAGACAAGCGTGTAAGCTTGTGGGGGAGTGCAGAGGCGCAGTGAGATATACAGCCTGCGTGAGAGCTGATGAGGAAGAACTTAGAGTACGAATATTCTTAAGATAGCCCATGAAAGAAGGCGTTTTGGGTATCGTAGAATTCAGATGGTCCTTGAAAGAGATGGGCTTATCGTTAACCATAAAAAGATCTTTCGTATATACCAAGATCTTTAAATCAAGGTTCGTAGAAGAAGTGCCCTTAAAAGTTCATGGGAACAAGAAAAGAAGTTCTTAAGCTTAACGCCCCTAATGATTGCTGGTCCTTAGACTTTGTGCATGATTCCCTACAATGTGGTCGCAAGATACGGTTACTTGCCGTAATAGATGTTTACACAAGAGAGTGTTTGAATATTACAGTAGATACAAGCCTTGGAGGAAGACGAGTACAACATGTTTTAAATCAGATTATTGAGATACGTGGGAAGCCAAAAGCAATTCGTAGTGATAAGGGTACGGAATTTACTTCTAACGCCATTTTAGCTTGGGCCCATGAGCAATCAATAGAATGGCAATATATCCAACCAGGAAAACCTCAACAAAATGGACATACAGAGAGCT
>VFKH01000043.1 GCA_009885615.1 Parachlamydiales bacterium | reverse complement strand
CTAGTTCAGCCTGAAGGGGATCCTCTTTTCGAGCCTTGAGAAGTAGTTCCATATTATCTAGAACCATGCTTTTCCATTTTTCCAATTGGCCTATTGTTACGCCCAATTCCCAACTCTAGTCCATCTACAGCCCCCCCCCTTGAGAAGTCTCAACACCGCCTCTTTTTTACGGCTAGATGTCCATTTCTTCAGGATTTTGCCCTGATTATTACTTGTCATTACGGTCATAATCGCCTCCTTTGGTGTTTAGTTTACCGGAAATCTCTGTCCAAGTCTATTGGTGGCAATATAATCGCTTTTTTTCCTGTATCAATCCAGACTTCCTTGTATAACTCTCGAGTCAGTGGATCGAAATTTAATTTCATGCCTTTAAAATTGTAATTTTGTATCGCTTCAAATTCGGCAATTAATTTTTCTTTTGTGTAGGGAGGCTTTATGGAGTCAAGGATCGTTGTTAAAAATGATGCATTGATGTAGCCCTCAAAGGAATCTTCTGATACAACACCACCAAAAAAATTTTGCTCAATTGCCGAACGATATTCGGCCACGATCGGTAAATTTGATCCGTCTAAATCAGGCATGACACGGGAAATAATTAATTGTAATCCAATTGTATTGAGAAATATTCTGAACACATCCGTGAGGAATGAAATACCAAATAATTTAATATCTACGAGCCTGTTTACCCCTAATTTTTGAATCAATGCTCTGGATGGCGCATGGGTTGAAAAAAAGAGAATAGCAGACGGGTTGAATTTTATAACTTCAGCTGCACAAGCATCGATATTGGGATTGTTTCTTTGGTATGGGGTTTCAACAAAATCACTGATGTTATATCGTTTAAATGCTTCTCGTGCTCCCTCCAGGGCAGCTGTACCATAAGAATCGTTCTGGTAAAATATTATAAAACGCTTAATGCCCATGAGTTCTGTGGCATATTGAATCAGTACTTTAGCTTCTGTTGCATAGGATGTCCGCAAGTGAATAATATGATCCAGTGATTTTTTCCGAAAGATGGTTGCGCCAGTATAAGGAAACATAACTAATAATTTTTTTTCTTTTATTAATGGTAAATAAGTTTCTGTAGTAGGCGTTCCAATGGGTGATAATATTAAATTGGTATTGTATTGCTCCAATAGAAGGGTCACATTTTTTTTTGCAATGTGGGGTGCATATTGGTCATCGAGTACAACCAGTCTAATTGGACGATTTTTTATTCCGCCTTGCGAATTTGTTTGAGAAATTCCCAGACTTAGTCCTTGATACATTCGTTCACCAAGAACGGCGGATGTTTTTGATAAATCTAGCGTGGTGCCGATAACGATTTCATGTTGATAGTCGAACAGGTTAATCTGAGCCTGATCGTTAATCTTCATGGCATATACTGGATTAAACAAATACTCTGAGTAGCCTGGTAATTTTTCGGCGTCTTGAGTGTACAAATCAAATATCCAGCGTTTAATATTTCCATGCGTCTTAAGTATAACAAACGTATCAAAAGTAAAGTTATACAAGTCCTTAAATGAGCTGGTTGGACAAGATAAAATACTCCACTTCGAAATCCCTTTTTCAGGGGCCAATAGCTCCAGCCCACTTGATATTTGATAGGTAATGGTTCGTTTTAACCCTTGAACCATAACTTTAACATCAGCAGTATCAATGAATTTATCTACCTCATCATCCAGCTTGAAGTGAGATATTCGCAGTAATTGATGACAATCATCTTCAATATAAATAGCCACTGGTAGTGTTTTAAAAAATTGATCCAGATAATTGGCTAACACGTCCGTTGAATTTTTAAAAATATGTTCCGTTTTTATTTTTAGTTCATTGTAAGCTTGGTAGCTGTACTGTAATTTATTATTTTCATGCGGCCCTCTTACGTAGAAAACATGGTCTGGATTTCTCAACATCAAGGATAATACGACAGTCAAGGTTTCTATAACATAAGGTGACCCACCAACCACATTGCCATTAAAAATCAAGTAACAGTCAGGTTGATTGATTTTTAATGTATCATCAATCAGATCAAGTGATTTTAACTTTTCCAGATCGCGTATTAATGAATGAAATGCGCCATGAATATCACCGAAAATAATGAACTTTGAATTTTTTTCCGGTCTTATATTTAATACCTTGTTATCCTCACTTAACGGCTCTCTTTTCTTAAGTAAATTAGTTAACAAACCGACAAACAACTCCGGGAAAAAAATTGAATGTTTGTTGTATCTATAGTTGGTTATCTTTGATAATAAACGTTTAAAAAAATTATGCTTTCGAGTTGATAAATTTACAGTTGAATAGTCAGGGTTATTCCAGTTGTCATTGTTTGATTTTGGAAATTCGTCCATATTTGCACTGTGTTTTATTAAATTATCAAGGTTAAAACGACCAAGCAAATTGGTTAATATGTTTGATTTTGTATCTTTTATTTTTTTGATCAAAATCATTTTTTTGGATTTTAATGGATCCCATAAATATATCAAATAGAAAATTGTAAATATGACTATGATTTTTATTGATAAATACCATAAAATACTTAAATACAATATACCTGTACTATCCGTATCAGCAGAGGTTCGTATAATATTAACTACAAAAGTAATAAATCCTATGAATAGTGCTATTGTATAAAAAAGTTCAGCCATTGTAAAATAGCCAACATCTGGCGAAATTTTCTCAATAACAAATCGATAAGCTAAAATACCCGTCACACTCCCGTAAGATAAAGAGAAAATAAGGATACTATATGACCTAATATCGAGCGTGAGTGAGAATGTTCCTGTTAGTAAAATCAAGATAATAGGATTAAAAATGAGCGCCGCTTTTCTTAGCCCGGCTAGTGCCAGGTCAATCGAATATACAACACGTGGATGTGATGCTTTTTGATTTTTTGTAGGGTCAAGTACTATTTCAGAATAACCGGACTCAACCGTTTTTTTAACCATGTGCCAATCAGTTGTATGTACTTCATTAGAGCAGCCAAAATGATCTTCCTGAACACTATAAATCAATTCGTTGGGAGTAACATATTCATTGTTCATGACGATACATAACCGATGGTTGTCTATAGGGAAAAAAAGATAATCCAGCTTATTTGAAAAGGTTAGTTTGATATTATAGTTAACCACCAACATATCTTTTTCGAGGAGAATTTCCGGTTCTGACTTCACAAGATTGGTACAGCGATCAAAAGTAAACTTGTCGATTGCTTCCAGGCGCACCAGGCTTGGATTAAATTTAAACCAGATTAATGCATCCATCACAAAATTATTTTTGACTACATCAAATACAGGAAAATTCTTGATGTACAACCCGGTTTTGACTTCGGACATTCCTAAACCAGAGCTGGTTCGGCCTGTTGGAATGAAATGCAACAGTTCAGGAGGTTGATCAGATGTAAAAAAAACTTTTTTTCTGCAAGCAAATAATAAATAGACAATTATGAGGTAGACGATCCCGGAGCCAACATGGAATAGTGGGTTGGTTAAAATATGGCCGTGTATGTAGGCCATTAGCTCATTCATTTTACTTCACACTCCCTGCATATTGAGAAAAATCGTCTATACTGGTAAGTCTACATCAAATAATAATATTTTTATAATAAGAGTCTCTTCCAATACAAGATGAGTCTGAAAATCGATAAATTTAGTCGAAAGGGCAGCAGAGCTATTAAAGCAAATATCAGGAGTCTACTTAAATGCAAAAAATAACCATCCTTGCAGATGGAGTAGAGGAATCAGTATCTTGGATAAAATCCATATAGTTTTATTAAATCCAGAGAAATATAAACTTAATGACAAGTTAAGCGTGGCGAATTAAAAAAAATCAATTCACGCGAAAACTACGCTGAAAGTCCCCTATTATCACCGACCCGGCTTCTTTGCAGAGAATACAGTCGACGAAAAAAGGGTTAAATATGTAAGCGCTACCTTTATGAGAACATGATCACGCCGTATGATAAGTTCAAATCACTTCCAAATGCGTTGCAGTAAATGCAAGAATGAATAACTATGCAGTAGCTTGAAGCAGAAGCCTTGTGTATCTCAGACAATGAGGCCGCAAAGCGTATAAAAAAAGCTCGTTATAAATTATTTAAACAAATCTTTGAACAAGAAAGTTTTTGTCCAAAAGTAAAATAATCATTTTTATTTTTTCAAGTTCAGATCCATTCTTCAATTAGAACTTACTAGGGGATAAATATGGGAAGCACTGGAAGTGTAAGTTCATGGGATGAGGCGCTTTTATCGGCTTTAATCCAATATCCCGTTCCAGTTATTCGCTCACCAGACGATATTCAAACGCAGGTTCGTCAGATATGTAAGGCCGTGGATAACACTAAGGCAGGATATCCTGGGCTGGATCTGATTGTTTTCCCCGAATATTCCACACAAGGTCTGAATACGAAGATATGGACCTATGATGAAATGCTCCTGACGCTTGACAGCCCGGAAATTGAACAATATCGCGAAGCTTGCCGTCGAAATACAGTATGGGGCGTATTCTCGCTTATGGAGCAGAACGAAGATAAAAAACTTGCACCCTATAATACAGCGATCATCATCAATGACAGTGGTGAGATTGTGTTGCACTATCGTAAACTTCAGCCATGGGTACCGATCGAACCTTGGTCTCCAGGTAATTTAGGCATGCCTGTCTGTGACGGGCCCAAGGGATCCAAACTGGCGGTGTGTATTTGCCATGATGGTATGTTTCCTGAACTTGCTCGTGAGGCGGCTTATAAAGGATGTAATGTGTACGTTCGGATTTCCGGCTATTCGTCGCAAGTGAATGATCAATGGATCTTGACCAACAGATCGAATGCCTGGCATAACCTGATGTATACGTTGTCTGTCAATCTTGCCGGATATGACGAGGTGTTTTATTATTTCGGAGAAGGTACTGTTTGTAATTACGATGGTAACGTTATCCAGCAAGGACAACGCAATCCATGGGAAATTGTGACCTCAGAGATTTTTCCCCGTTTGGTGGATAAGGCCAGGGAAAACTGGGCACTCGAAAATAATATTTTCAATGTCGGTTGCCGCGCCTACGTAGGAAAGCCCGGTGGAGAGCACGCAAACTATCTGACATGGGTACACGATCTGGCAAAAGGGCAGTACCAGCTTCCCTGGGAGAAGAAAATAAAAATCCGTGATGGATGGGAGTACTATCCTGACGGAGTTAAGCTTGGCCCTATGCCACGTAAATAGAGGTCATGGGTAAGCGTGATCTAGACAAATTGCCGTAACTGAACCTTGCAATACTATTCGGGCAGAAGAGAGGTTTGCCAGTGTATTTCCAACATCTTCCTGGAAACATTTAAAGACTTGGAATTAAAGCCCCTTCACTATGTGATGGATAAGGGGTTCTATAGCAAAAAGAACGTCGACGAGTTACTTGCTTCTAAGGACAAATGCATCTTATCGGTCCCTCTAAATAATAAAAAGAGATTTTTACTGCCTTTGGGATCAATCCGCAAACCCTGTATAATTTTCGGGAAATTAGGTTAAAAGGCCCGGCTTTAGCTGCTGAGGTTGAGAGGATGCTAGCATCACTGGTACATATAAATGCTGATCGATTGCCCGCTCCTGATCAGTTTTTTGATTAAAGTAATTTCATTTAGCTTGTTGACCTTAAGCTCTTATAAAGAGCTTTGCCCCATTAAGAAGAGGGGCTGATATAGAGCCAGCGGCCCTCTCTTTGAAGGAAATGACTGAGTTCCTGCCAAGTGCCTTTACCTGATTTTACCTCAAAATGAACGCTATCTTCCGAAGAGCCTAATATGCTAAGGCCTTGCAACTGCATAGATTTACAGGCGGCCATAAGTTCTTCTCGGCTACTGGATTTTGTTTCTGTGAGCCTAATATAGTCGACAAGACTAAGGACATAAGCTGCGTAGCGAGAGCGCATTAACGCTAGAGCTGTTGGTGGCAGAGCTCCCAAGTGATAGGGCTGACAACATTCCGCATAGGCGAAGCTGCTCTCACAAGGGCATTTAGTAGACATCTGCACGCCGGCTATCTCCCATAAAAACATTATGTGAAGGAAAATAAGAAGACCAGCGCTCAGAGACAAGCTTTTCAGTTGCTTCATCTACAAGCACTTCTTTGGGATAAGAGGGCTTCATACGCGCATCAATAAGAACTGGACCTGTAAAGACAATGTGGTTATTGATAACTTTTTGAGAAGAGGTGTAAATATCACTTGCTGGATCAAAGCGCGTGAAGGCAGTCCAGAGAAAATTAGCCTCACTAGCTACTGTTTTATCGGCATCATCTACTAAAATGACAAGTGGCCAAGCAGCAAGAGATGCATCAACAACCGGCTCGCCTTCTATTACAAGGCAGCCTGGGCAAAAGAGGCGCGCTTTACGTGGCCCGCGGTATTCAATGGGTAATTTGCGTACGGGCTCTCCAATACCCAGCATTACACCTCGTGAGCCCTTGTTAAGGGAGGGACCTGCATAATCTAGCGTATCGAGTGAGAGATTTGCAAAAATAAAGAGATCTGTTTCTGGTTTAAAACGAGCTAGGATAACCTGAAGTGTTTCTTTGAAATTACGCAGATTTACTGGTTGATCTGTAAGGAGTAAAAACTTGGTAAGAGAGAGCTGCCCTTCTCCTAAAATACGAAAGGCGGCACTCATAGATTCACGATAATAACGCTCTTCAACTCGCGCAGCTGTCAGCGCATGAAAACCTGTCTCTGCATAACTCCAAATATCTTTAACATTGGGCATTACCATGTGAATAACTGGCTTTAAAAGCTCTTGCAGATAGTTACCAAGAAAGTAATCTTCTTGGCGAGGCTTACCCACAACAGTCGCCGGATAGATGGCCCCCTTTTTATATAAAATTTTTTGGCAATGAAAAACAGGGAACTCATGCTCTAAACTATAGTAACCATAATGATCTCCAAAAGGCCCCTCTAAGCGCCTTTCGTGAGGCCGCGCCTCACCAAGAAGGAGAAAGTCTGCCTCGGCAGGCAAGCGATAAGGAGACCCCTGCGGTTTACAGAGCGCCATTTTTTCTCCCTGTAAAAGAGAGGCTAAAAGAAGTTCTGGTATATTTTCAGGAAGGGGTGCAACACCTGCCATAATCAGGGCAGGCGGCCCCCCGACAATAATAGCAACGGGTAATGGCTGATTCACTTTTTCAGCAGCATAATAGTGAAAGCCTGCACCCTTTCCAATTTGAAAATGGAGGCCTGTTGTCTTATCGTCAAAGCGCTGAACACGGTATACACCGAGATTTCCAGTTCCTCCACCAGGTGGTTCTGTATAGATTGTTGGCCAAGTGATAAAGGGCCCCCCGTCTTCTGGCCATGAGGTTAGAAGAGGAAGCTCTCTAAGGCTTGAAAGGAGCTCAAAAGATTCTTTTTTTTTCTTAAATCCTACTTTAAGACCCCTCTTAATAAGAGACCAATTGAACCGAGGTTTTTGTAAAAAAGAAATAATATCTTGGACAAATAGTTCAGGGTTTTTTCCAAAACTTAACTGAATGCGGTTTTGAGAACCAAATAAATTTGTAACAACGGGGAAAGAAGACCCCTTTACATTAGAAAAAAAAAGCGCAGGGCCCCCAGAAGCTATAACCCTGCGATGTATCTCAGCTATCTCAAGATAAGGATCAACTTCTTCGTTAATAAAAATGATCTCCTTCTCTTGAATGAAAAGATCGACCAAGTTAGAAAGATTTTTGATCAATGGAGACCCTTTTAGATCTTTTGGCCCGCAGCTCTCATTTTACGAATAATAGTTGAAAGACCATTCTTCTCGATTGTGCGCATAGCAGCAGCTGATAACTTCAGTGAAACAAAACGATTCTCATCTTCGAACCAATATCTTTTTTGAAAGAGATTTGGGAGAAAACGGCGTTTATTAACTCCCGTAATCTTGATACCTATACCCTTTTTCTTTTTAGCGATACCACGTGTAGTGTAACTTCTACCGCTAACTGGACGGCGTCCAGTAACTTGGCATTCTTTTGTCATAGTAATCCTCCAGTATTATAACCTGAATTTTAGGTCTATTTCTTTGAAACCCTTTATGTCATAAGCTATTTTCAAGAAATCTCTATCTTATATAAGATATTATAATAGAGACTTCGGGGAATTGCTTGAAAATAACATCGTGATCTGACAGTCTCTCAAGGAACTAATCCGAAAACTCAGGTTGAGTGAATAGAGTAGCAAAAACTTCTATATTCCTCAAGATTATATGCGCTCTTACCGTTTTGTTTTTTTAATATGTGCTCTCTTTATAGTCTCTCTACTCTTGAGCACAGCACTTATTCTCTCCCATCCAGAACTGCCCCTACTCCCTAATAAAATTTATTTTTACAGCAACCAAAAAAGAGATGATTTGGGCCTCTTACTTCAGGAAGCTTTTAAAAGTGCTAAAAAAAGTATAAGTATATCTATTTTTAATTTTTCAGACCATCAGCTGCTTAAAAGCCTTAAAAAGGCCGAATCACGCGGCGTAACAGTCGGTATCTTTGCAGATAAAAGTACTTTTTTCCAATTAGAAAAAATTTTTCCACAGGTTCGTAAAGATTATAAACTACAAGGTCTTATGCATAGGAAAATCGTTATCATTGATGATCAACTTGTATTTATTGGCTCCGCTAACTTTACCAAAGAATCTTTACAAGTTCATGAAAATATTCTTCTAGCTGTCAAATCCCCCTTTTTAGCAGAAGCTCTGTTACAAGAAAAAGGGGGTGGCAAATCTTATTTTTTTCTGGATCAAACACTCAAACTCTGGCTGCTTCCCGAGGATAAAGAAGCTGAGAAAGCCTTAATTCAATGTATTACCTCCGCACAAAAAAGTGTAAAAGTTGCCATGTTTACCTGGACCTCTACTCTTTTCGTTAAGGCTGTAATAGCGGCGCATAAACGGGGCCTTCAGGTCGAAGTAGCTCTTGATCGTCAATCCTGTAACGGCACCAGTCGTAAGATAGCCCAGCTACTGCATCAAGAGGGTATATCCATCTTTCAAAACCAGGGGCCTGGCCTTTTACATCATAAATTTGCTCTTATTGATGACAAAACACTCATCACAGGGTCCGCTAATTGGACAGTGAATGCTTTTAAAAGAAATGCTGAAATAGTTCTTATATTAAACCCTCTTACTGCTGAGCAGCTATACTTCTTTAAAGACTTATGGAGGATCTTAACACTTTCCTCAAAAAGGCTAGATAAGCTAGCCTACGCAGCATGAAAATAGCATTAATTGGCTACGGCCGGATGGGTAAAGAAATTGAACGTAGCGCTCTTTTAAGAGGACATAGCCTCACCTCTAAGGAAGAAGCGGCTGTCTGGATTGATTTTAGCCATCCAGCAGGTATCTTAGAACGCATTAATGAAGCCTTAACCAGTCAAAAACCCCTTGTTATAGGAACAACAGGCTGGGATGAGAAAAAAGAAGAGGCTAAAAACTTAACTCTTATAAAAGAGGGCTCTATTTTTTTTGCACCTAATTTTTCACTCGGGGTCAACCTCTTCTTGAAAATTATTCAAGAGGCTTATAAGCTCCTGGCACCTCTGCATCTCTATGATGTGGCTGGCCACGAAATTCATCATAATCAAAAAATGGATAGTCCTTCAGGAACAGCTAAACTTCTCAGTACTATTATAGGCAAAGAGTTCTCCTCTACAAGAGTTGGCCATGTGCCGGGCACACATAGCATTATTTTTGACTCACCTTTCGATACGATCACATTAACACATGAAGCACGTAGCCGTGAAGGTTTTGCTCTTGGCGCTGTTATCGCAGCTGAATGGCTAATTGGAAAAAAAGGATTTTTTACCATGGAAAATCTAATGGAGGCATATGCTTAAAGGCACTTATACAGCGCTCATTACACCTTTTAAAGGTCCCCATAATAAGATTGATTTTGACTGTTTAGAGCTTCTACTCGAGGAGCAGCTAAAAAATAATATCGAGGGTGTAGTTGTTTTAGGCACAACAGGAGAAACGCCCACACTTCTTCAAGAAGAGCAATTATCTCTTATTGCTTTTGTGGTAAAAAAACTTAAAAATCAGATGGATATTATTATAGGAACAGGCACAAATTCTACACTAACTACGATCCAACAGACCAAAATAGCCCAAGACATGGGTGCAGATAAAGCACTTGTGGTCACCCCTTATTATAACAAACCTACCCAGGAGGGTATCTATAAACATTTCGAGGCACTCTCGAGTGAAACAACACTTCCTCTTATTATCTATAATATTCAAAGTCGTACAGGCCGCAATATCGATACCGATACAATGTCTTTAATAGCTGAACTTCCACATGTTGTAGGAATAAAAGAGGCTTCTGGTAATATCGAACAGATGATGGATGTTCTTTCAAAGATTCATAAACCCTCTTTTTCTGTTATGAGCGGTGATGATGCACTCACATTTCCTCTTCTAGCTTTAGGGGGACATGGAGTAATCTCTGTGGTGAGTAATTTGATGCCAGGTCTTGTTAAAAATATGGTAGACCTTTGTCTTAAAGGAGATTTTGAAGCTGCACGCCTGCTGCATTTTCGGCTCTTACCTCTTTTTAAAGGGGCCTTTTTAGAATCGAATCCAGCACCCATTAAAGAAGCTATGAATATTAAAGGCCTGAATGTCGGAGGAGTCCGCCTTCCTCTTTGCACAGTAACAAATGAAACCCGCATAAAACTACATGGGATTCTAGGAGCTCTCCTATGAAGATTCCTATTGGCATACTGGGTGCTACGGGTATCGTAGGACAAAAGTATATTAACAGATTAGCATCCCACCCTCTTTTTGAAATTGTTTACTTAGCCGCTTCCGAGCATTCTGCTGGTAAAACATATGAAGAGGCTGTCATCGGCAGATGGCATGAGGATATTCCTATCCCTAAAAAAATCGCTTCTCTTCTTGTCTATCCCCTTGCGGAAAACTGCCAGGCTATCAGCCGCTGTCGCCTGCTCTTTTCAGCACTTGATAATGAAGCAGCTATTATTTTTGAACCCTATTTTGCTAACATAGGCTTTGCTATTGTATCTAATGCCTCTTGGGGTCGTAAAGAAGCAGACATCCCTATTATTATCCCTGAAATTAATGCTGACCATCTCTCTATTATTCCTATACAACAGAAGAATCGCTCATGGAAAGGCTTTATTGTCGCCAAGCCCTGTTGTACGGTACAATCTTATTTAATAGCTCTGGGGATTCTTCATAAGAAGTTTGTCCTTGAAAAAATATTTGTCACCTCCTTTCAATCCTTATCTGGAGCTGGCTGGCCAGGTATTGCAGCTATCGATATCTTAGATAATATAATTCCTTTTATTCGTGGTGAAGAAGAAAAGTGCGAAGAAGAACCTCTTAAAATTTTAGGATCTATCGGCAGTTCATCCATTATTAAAAATAACCAGATTTGTATTAGCTCCCACTGTAACCGCGTTCCTGTTCTTAATGGCCATCTGAGCTGTGTCTCCTTCTCCCTTAAAGATAAAAATGTTACAAAAAAAGACCTCCTAAATACCTGGGCGAGTGCTCCTAAAGGGCTTATCCATTACACAGAAAGTGAAGATCGACCTCAGCCGCGTAAAGATAAAGACAGAGGTCTTGGAATGACCATCAGTATTGGCCGCCTGCGCACATGTCCACTTCTCGACTTTCGATTAGTTACGCTTTCTCATAATACTGTCAGAGGTGCTGCTGGCGGGGGTGTTCTTACTGCCGAATTACTTCTATCTAAGGGTCTTATTTAATGGTAAAATCTAATCCTCATATACGTAATCTCTCAGGAAACTACCTCTTTCCCGAAGTTAAAAAAAGAGCCCTAGATCTTCTCCATACAAAGCCCGATGCCAAACTTATTTTCTTAAGCATTGGTGATACTACAGAAGCAATTCCGCCTTCTATAACACAAAGTATGGTACAAAAAGCTATTGCCATGGGCACAGATATTGGCTATGAAGGCTATGGTAAAGAGCAAGGTCTTGATAGCTTACGGAAATTGATCTCTGAAACCTATTATAAAGGACTCATAACTCCAGAAGAGGTTTTTGTTGCTGACGGTGCCAAGTGCGATATTGCACGTCTTCAAATGCTCTTTGGCGGCGACGTAGTTACAGCCGTTCAAGATCCCTCCTATCCTGTCTATGTGGATACAAGTGTTATTATAGGGCAAGCAGGCTCTAAGAAAGGTAGCTACTACGATCGCTTAGTCTATCTACCTTGTGTTGCTGAAAATAATTTTTTCCCACAACTAAATGATCAAACACCCCCTTTTGATCTTCTCTACTTTTGTAATCCTAACAACCCCACAGGAGCTATTTGCACAAAAGAACAGCTTACAGAACTCGTCTCCTTCGTAAGAAAAAGAGGAGCTTTTTTAATCTATGATGCAGCCTACAGTGTCTATATTCAAGAGGATGCATTTCCACGTACTATTTTTGAAATACCTGGTGCTAAAGATGTTGCAATTGAGATTAACTCTTTCTCTAAGATAGTTGGTTTTACAGGTCTACGGCTTTCCTGGACGGTTGTTCCAAAGGATCTTTTCTTTGAAGATGGCTATACCGTTATCACTGATTGGAACCGCATCATGACCACCTGCTTTAATGGTCCCAGTATCATCACACAGCATGGAGGCCTGGCTGCATTATCCTCTGAGGGTCTTAAGAGTATTAAAATGCTTGTTCAGTTTTATATGGATAACGCAATGCTTTTAAAAGACCATTTTACAAGAAAAGACTATACAGTTTTCGGGGGTACACACGCTCCCTACCTCTTTTTAAAAACTCAAAATATGAGCTCTTGGGAGGCTTTTGATTACTTTCTCCATAAATACAATATTGTTACAACACCTGGATCCGGTTTTGGCCCAAGTGGTGAAGGTTATCTACGCCTTAGCGCCTTTGGAAAACGTGCTACCATCGAAGAAGCCCTTCAAAGACTTAAGTAGGCTTTTTTACAGATCAAGAGTTAACAATGCCGATAGGGTCTCTACCCTTTAAAGATTCCTATTTTTTTTAAATAAGAATTAATCATGCTATGATCGTAGTCGCTAAAGTGAGCTGCTGATTTAATCAAAAGACCTTCTTTTTATCATTAAACCCTAACTCGCAAAAGTTACGTAATAACTTAGCTATAAACTCAAGAAGATATGGGGGTAATAGCTAAGTTATTACGTAACTTTTGCGAGTTAGGGGTTAAATTAAAAGGGCAGCTACAATCGTAACTGTCCTTTTTAAAACGCCTACTCTTCGTCTTCTTCTTCGTCTTCTTCGTCTTCTTCGTCAAATTCCTCATCGAACTCTTCGTCGTCAAAGTCTTCATCATCGAATTCGCCATCTTCGTCATCGAAATCCTCGTCATCCGAGTCTTCTTCATCATCTTCAACATTGAGAGCTATTATTTTTTCACAATCCTCTAAATCGTGATCGGCCTCGTTACGACATCCCATAAGAAAATCCTTTTTGGTGCTTTTGAAAAAGGGTTATTTTAAAAATATTCGGCTTTTCGTTGCAACCAGTTATTTTTATTTATGTATAAATTGTTTACTTATAAACACTTGACTTTAGTTTGTCAAGAATGTCCCTCCTGCGTTATTATCACTATTAACTATAACTATTGAAGGATTCTTCGCATGAGATCTCTATCTGTTGCTTTTTCCCTTTTTCTAATTTTAAACTCTGTTGGTGTTGTGCCTATGGTTATGGACCTTTTAAAGGGCTACAATCTTAAAAAACAGCGGATCATGATTTTAAAAGATATGGGTGCTGTACTCCTGCTCCTTTTGATTTTTGCTTTTGTGGGAGGTAAATTCTTTGACTGGCTCCACATCAGCAACTCTAATATTCGTATGGCGGGAGGTCTGATCCTTCTTCTTATAGCCATTAAGCTCATATTCCCATCCATTAAAAAATATGATGTGGAAAGCCCAACAGATGCGCCTTTTATAGTGCCTATTGCTACTCCCCTTATAGCTGGGCCTTCGGCACTTGCAGCTGTTATGGTTTATGCACGCCAAGAAAATAACTTTCTGGTTATGCTAGGGGGGATCCTCCTCGCCTGGTTTGCAACAACCCTTGTTCTTTTTTTTGCCCCTCTACTCAAGCAAATTATCGGTGATAAAAGCATCATCGCCTTCCAAAGATTAATGGGGCTTGTTCTAACTCTTATTGCGGTTCAAATGTTCTTGCAGGGTGTAACAGAGTTTATTACAAGGAGCTCTTTATGAATAGCATCTCTGTTGCCAGATTGGCAGTCACCTTTTTCATTATCATGGATTCAATAGGGAATATACCCCTCTGCCTTTCTTTACTGCATCGCTTTCCCAAAAAGAAAAAGTACAAAATTATCGTCCGTGAAATGTTTATAGCCTTAGCAGTTATTTTACTTTTTACTTTTCTAGGAAATAAATTTCTAGAACTTCTTCATGTTAAAACGTCTACTGTAGGAATTGCAGGTGGGCTTGTCCTTTTTATCATCTCATTACAAATGATTTTTCCTAAAAAAAATGATGAAATCTCACTGAAATCGGTTGAAGAGCCTTTTATCGTACCCATTGCTGTGCCTTTAATTGCAGGCCCCTCGCTACTTGGGGCTGTCATGATTATCACTGAAGAACAAGCTAATACTTCAACAATTACTATAGCTCTTCTAATTGCCTGGCTAGCATCTCTTGCTATCCTGTTAAGCTCTAGCCTACTTGTCCGTTTAGTTGGGAATCAGGTCCTTATTGCAGGCGAAAGGCTCATGGGTTTTATTATGACAATCATTGCCCTTAATCTCCTGACAGATGGCCTTGAGCTCTTCTTACGTTCATAAGATACTTCTCTCTTATGAGGGTACCTTCTTCTATGGATGGCAAAAAACAGCTTCAGGTCCCAGTATTCAGGAGTCCCTAGAAAAAGCTCTTTGTATAATTACAGGCGAGACTACTACTGTAGAGGGCTGTAGTCGTACAGATCGCGGGGTTCATGCTCTTGGACAGGTGGCCTCTTTTTCAACTTTTCTGCCCATTACCTGTTATATTAAATTTCAGAAAAGTCTTAATTCCTTATTACCCAAAACTATCTCCATACGTCATATAGAAGAAGCCAGGCAAGACTTTCACCCTGGACTAGATGCCCTTTCTAAAGAATATACTTATTATATTTGTACCAGCCAACAGCAATTACCTGAATATCGCCTTTATTCCTGGCACTCTACCTATCCCCTTAACCTCTTTTTGATGCAAGAAGCTGGGCGGTTACTTACGGGTACACATGATTTTGCAAGCTTTACTAATAAAAGAGCAGATAAGAAGTACACGGACACGGTTAGACGCCTTGATAGCTGTAGGGTAGAATCCCTTCCTGGAGAGCGCCTCCAAATAACACTTATCGGTAATCATTTTCTCTATAAGATGGCGCGAAACTTGGTCGGCACTGTATTCTATATAGGACGCGGAAAAATTGCTTTAAATGATCTATCTGCTCTTTTGCAAAAAAAGGAACAGCTACATGTGGGTATTACAGCCCCTGCATGCGGCTTATGGTTAGCTAATATTATCTATGACACAAAGAAATGATCCCTGCTGGTGTGGAAGTAGCAAAAAATTTAAAAACTGTCATTGGCCTAATAAACTCTTTGATCCTATATCTTACGCCAAAAAACACCATATTCTCCTTAAAACCCCCCTCGAAGTAGAGGGCATTCGTAATGCTTGTAAGCTTGCGGCTTTTATATTAGATATTCTTTGCAAAGCAGCTAAGGCTGGGATCTCAACAGATCATCTTAATACTCTAGCTGTTGACCTCCATAAAAAGTATGGTGCCACTGCCGCCCCCCTTGGATATGGATCTCCCCCATTTCCTAAAAGCATCTGTACTTCTATTAATGAGGTCATTTGCCATGGAATTCCAGGGCCTCGAGTTCTTCAAGAGGGTGATATCCTTAATATCGATGTGACCTCTATTTTAAAAGGCTATTATGGTGATTGTAGCCGAATGGTAATGATTGGTGCTGTTTCAGAAGAAAGAAGACGCGTTAGTGAGGTCTCCTATGAATGTCTTATGCGTTCGATTGCCATTCTAAAACCAGGACTCCCTATTAAAATAATTGGTGATGTTATATCCGATTATGCCGAAAGTCATAACTGCTCTGTTGTTCATCAATTTATTGGTCATGGGGTTGGAATTGAGTTCCACGAAGAGCCCCAGATTATGCACTCTCGTAATACCGATCCAACAATCCTTATCCCTGGTATGACCTTTACAATTGAACCTATGATCAACGCGGGTAAAGCCGAAGCCCTCATCGACACAGCTGACTGCTGGACAGCTCGGACCATCGATGGCTTGGCCAGTGCACAATGGGAACACACACTTCTAATTACAGAAAGCGGTTATGAAATCCTTACACAATAGACCTTTTTAAAACTAGAGCTTTGAAGATATCTCTAATTTCATCACTCATTAAGATCCCTTTAGAAGGGCTCTTTCAAGATAGAAGCGCACCCTATACAGAACGTGTAGCAATTCGCAAAACAATGATCGGTCGAGCACGCGTCACCATGCATGGGCAAACAGAAGAAGGGCAGATATTCTATCACTGCAGCACCATCCTTGTCGGAAGGCGAGCAAATAACAATCTACAGAACTCTGGGATTGTCCTCCACAATTATGAGGTCCAGAAAAACTATCATTTACTCTATTTGTGGTGAGGTATTTGCAAGCTCTTCTAGAGGAATCTCTGAACTTGGGTTAAGGTTTAACCTTATCGCAGGAATTCACAATTTAGAGTTGCCATGCTGTATCTCGAAATAACCCTATTAAAAACCTTTAATTTAGTCATCCCTGAAAAAAAACCCCTATGTAATTGAGAGATTAATTTTAGAGGTTTTTCCAGAGTATGCTTTGCAAGAATCTAGACCCTAACCCTTAACTTCCTTGCAATACCCTGAAACCCACATTCCGCGGGCTTTGGCTGCGCCTGTGTATATTTTTTCAAAGGGTGGACCAAGAACCTGCCAACTATGCCGCCAAGTATGATTAAGATTGAGAATAATTTCCTTAAACCCTTCTGCATTAGGATCTATTAAGAGTTGCACTCCTTCAAATAATTGAAAAACCCAACGCATTTTTGGCCTATTTGTGGATTTCCCCAGTAGGTGTAAGGATCGTCGCGGATGATTTCTACCTACTTCTGAGGTAAATAGCGCTGAACCAAAGTATACACAAGAAGACCTAAACACATGACCCCTCCTAGCGCATTAATACTCGTGTCCCTCTTAAAAAATACTGAAGAGATCATAAATAAGGGGTCTTTCAAAGATCGGAAGCCTCTTTCCACAGATTGTTGACCTTTATAATTTCCCCAAAGGGAATCTGCGGACAGCACTTTCTCATCAAGCTCGTTTGTCGCAATGATAAACTTCCCTTTCCCTTTCAAAACATGCGCTATTTTAACTTCATCTGCGACTAATTTCGCTGTTATTTTGTATTTGATTGACGGCAAATCGCTCTTTTTTGGCCTACCACGACCGCTTTTTACTCTCTTCTTAACAATCTGAATCTCCTCCAGCTTATGATACTTAAAATTTTTTTCTATGCCATCTAACTCCTGTTTTGCGTCGCATTCATAATAAAACTCTTATAAACCTAGAGCTTTTATCTCCTTATTTTTTTCCTTCAGCTCTTTATCTACTCTCTTGGCTACAGTCTTCTTTTCTCTCTTGTATGCTGGCTGAGAATAAATCAGCAGCCATCTCTGTGGAATGCCTGCATAGATCGAGCACACTTGTATGCCCAAATAACCACCCACAATTTTTTTTAGATCTTCTTTGCTATACGCATAAATCAATTCAGACGCAGCTCCAATCCGCTCAGGAACCCGGTGTAATCCATATTATCGTACCAGAAATCCCCTCCCCGTATCAGCTGAATATAGAGCACTATCCGCAACAAAATAATGTACACCCGTGTCCTTGGTGATTTGAGATTTTAAACTCATCAGCGTGTCTTTAAAATGTGTCTCATCTGAGGTGTTACCAGCAACTGTCTGAGCAAGTAGTAACACATCTGCTTCTTGACTAGAGATCAGCAAGATCATAAATTGTTTTAGATCTGGGCGGTGATTTTTTGAAGGTCCAAACATCCCTAAAGAAATCTTCTGATCCCTCTCAACATACTCTCCGTCAATTTCCATGCTTGTGCTATCTAAGTGTCGAAAAGTTCGATCTACTTTATATTTCATAGCCGCCTTTGATGCGCCCCCTATGTCAGCGTAGTTGTCGCGTAAAGCTTAAGTTAATAGGAATTTAGACAAATGCAGACAAGATATTCAAAAAAGTTCAAAATGAGGCAGTTAAGAAGGTTTTATCAACAAGCCGAGGAACATCGAATCATTCAGTAGCTCGGACTCTTAGCGTAAAGATGTCAACATTACGTGGATGTAAGCGCTATGCAAAACAACAGGGCCGCCAACCGCAACTCAAAATTCGTTCTCCTTGGACCTAGCTAAGAAGCGCACATATTCCATCCACTGGTACTTCCAGTAGGACTTCTAAAGTAGCGCAATTGAGCATATTTTTCAGATATTCATGTGCGCAGATAGACCCGAGGTTCCCATTTAAATATTAGTAAGAACTATTATAATATATAATATTTTTACCCTCCAGAGACAGAAAAACATTCATCTGTTGAAAGTCAGCGACTTACGATGAACAAATCTCCTAGCCTATAGCTCGACAAAACACTCTATCTTAGTAATTTAAGAATCTTCTAGAGGGTTATTGGCCGGTTATTCTTGGGT
>VFKH01000003.1 GCA_009885615.1 Parachlamydiales bacterium | reverse complement strand
CTAGTTCAGCCTGAAGGGGATCCTCTTTTCGAGCCTTGAGAAGTAGTTCCATATTATCTAGAACCATGCTTTTCCATTTTTCCAATTGGCCTATTGTTACGCCCAATTCTCGACTTAATCCATCTACAGCCTCCCCCTTGAGAAGTCTCAACACCGCCTCTTTTTTACGGCTAGATGTCCATTTCTTCAGGATTTTGCCCTCCAAGGCTTGTATCCACTGTAATATTCAAACATTCTCTTGTGTAAACATCTATTACGGCAAGTAACCGTATCTTACGACCACATTGTAGGGAATCATCCACAGAGTCTAAGGACCAGCACTCCATTAGGAGCTTTAAGCTTAAGGACTTCTTTTCTTGTTCCCAGGGTTTTTTTACGGGCACTTCTTCTACGAACCTTGATTTGAAGATCTTGGTATATACGAAAGACCTTTTTATGGTTAACGATAAGCCCATCTCTTTCAAGGACCATCTGAATTCTACGATACCCAAAACGCCTTCTTTCATGGGCTATCTTAAGAATCTTAGCTCTAAGTTCTTCCTCATCAGCTCTCACGCAGGCTGTATATCTCACTGTGCCTCTGCACGCCCCCACAAGCTTACACGCTTGTCTTTGTGTTAGTCCATGATCAGATACCCTAGCCTCAATACATTTTTTCTTAGCTTGTGGGGCTACCACTTTCGGCTGAGCATATCCTTTGCAGCTGTGATTTCAAGAGTAAGGCTCGCAACAATCCGCTTCAGCTGGCTGTTTTCAGTTTCTAAAGTTTTCATTCTTCTGACGTCAGGAATGGTCATCCCTTCGTATTTGCTTTTCCAGGCATAGTATGTCCCAGCACAAATCCCGTGCTTACGAGTGACCTCTACGACCTGCATCCCTGCCCCGACTTCTTGAAGGATTCCGATAATTTGTTCTTCTGTAAAACGACTTTTTTTCATAATTTGTGTCCTACTATTACATAAACCTTCCTATTTGACTGGTACGATTTACGGGGGGCATGTCACTTTTTGATTGATTCTCTTATTGTCCCCATTACTTCACCTCTTTTGAGCTGAGCTGAGCATCCTAGAGTAAACCTGGATTAATCTGAATAGACGGATTCATATTCCGTTTGTCGTTATCTCTAAATTTTACAGTTAACACCCTATGATTACGCACGAAATTACGCACTAAAGAAATGTCTAATAGGATTCTGACATCAAACAAAGCGAATATATGTAGCAGTTGTAGCAGTTGTAGCAGTGTAGCAGGTAGGTAGAAAAAAGTTAGAATGGGCTTAAGCTTTGCCAGATGACGCTCATGTACCCTAGTCGTTTACGTAATTTCGTGCGTAATTAACGAAAATATGACCTTAACAAGAGAAAAGGAAAAGCTGTTTTGGAGTATGTATGGAGTATAATTTTTAGGGATAGCGGTAACCGGATTCGAACCAGTGACAAACGGATTATGATTCCGCTGCTCTAACCGACTGAGCTATACCGCCAGATAGGCTTTAAAATAGCGGGGGAAGGATTCGAACCTCCGGCCTTTGGGTTATGAGCCCAACGAGCTAACCACTGCTCCACCCCGCGATAGTTGATGAGGGATACTATAGCGCAGAGCTTGTATTTAACGCAACTTTATAAATTAGGTTTTTCTTTTTCCCAAAGAATCTGTGAAATTATCACGCGTAAAAGCTGCCAAGTACGCTCTGTAGCCCCTTTTGCTTCGGAAAACATTTTCATACCAGCGGCACCCATTTTTTTACGTTTTTCAGGATGACCTATGAGATCAACGATAGCTTCCCCGAGCTTATCTAGGGAAACCTGTCGGCCAGCTTCTGCTTTCTTTATCATAAAAGCCATTTCCAATTGGGAATGAGTGTGCGGACCAAAGAGGACGGGCTTTCCATAAAGAGAGGGTTCTAAGAGATGGTGACCCCCGATTTTATCTGTATAACTACCGGCCACAATGGCCATATCCCCTACTTGATAAAGCTCACCTAAAACACCCATGGCATCAAGGAGCATAAGATTTTTTTGCTTGGTAAAAGGTTCCTTTAGGCTATAGGTGGCAAAAGGAATCTTGATCGATTCCAGATAAGTAGCTACTGTTTTAAATCGCTCAGGATGCCTTGGGGCAATAGCTACCTTAAGGTGAGGATATTTTTTCCAGACCTTCTTTAAAACATTAATAAGCAGCTTCTCTTCAGGAGGGTGAGTAGAACCAATAACAAGGAGGAAGTCATCCTTATCTAGGCACAACTTTTGCTTCCATTCTTTCAGCCTTTTCTCCGATAAAGGAGTAGATATCTCATCTAGCTTTAGGTTCCCTGTCACATAAAGATGATCCGGAGGTATACCAAGAAGCATAAAGCGATTCTTATATTCCTCATTTTGGGGGCAGATTAATTCAATAAGCTGAAATAGAGGTGCCATAATCCAAGGGAGGAAATTAAAGCGCCTTAACGAAGACTCGGAAATCTTCCCATTAACAACTACCACGCGAGCACCCTTGTCCGTGGCCCTTTTAAGAAAATTATACCAAAAATCCGTCTCTGAAATAATAATAAGATCAGGTTTAATAGCATCCACTATTGGATGGATAAGATAGGGAAGATCAAATGGCAAATAAAAATGACAATCAGCATCTTTTAAGTAAGATAGAGCAGTTTCATGGCCAGTTTCTGTTACATTAGAGACCAAAATAGTGGCGTTAGGCATATTCATACGTAATATAGCAACAAGAGGTGCGATAGCTTTTGTTTCACCAATAGAAGGGGCGTGAAACCAAACAACAAACTCCTTGTTCTTTATACGTATACGAGGAAGTACAATTCCTAATCTTTGCTTAATATTTTTGCGATACTTACCTCTAAAAAGCCATTGAAATAAAAAAATAGGGGCATAGAAAAGCGCTAGTATATGCAAGAAAAAATCATAAAAAAATGGGAACATCAAACTACCAAATTAAGGAGCTTATCTGGGATAAAAATAGCTTTTTTTATCCCTTTTTCCAAATATTTTTCAATTAAAGCATTTTCTTTCGCAAGGGCTATAATCTCTTCCTCATTTTTACCAATAGGTAGATCAAAACGAGCTCTGAGACGTCCATTTACTTGGATGATATACGTAACCATATCTTCTTTTAAATAATGAGGGATTACTTCGGGTAAGAGGGCTAAAGAAACAGGACTCGTCTGCCCTAACATCTCCCAAAGTTCTTCAGTTATATGAGGAGCAAATGGGGAAATACATTGCACCGCAATCAGTAGAGCCTCATGACTATATAATTCGAGTTTTGAAAAAGCATTTAAAAATTCCATCATTTTGGAAATAGCTGTATTAAATTGAAGCGTTTCTATAGCACTTGTAACAGCAAAAAGTAATTTATGTGCTAAGCGCATACCCTCTTCAGAGAATTCTTTAGTTACTTTCTCACTGATACAGAGCTCCCAAAAACGGTTTAAAAAGCGCCAAGAACCTTGTATAGCTTCGGTATTCCAGATTTTTTCTTTCTCAAGAGGCCCCATGAACATCTCATACACACGCAGGCTATCAGCTCCATATTCGCAAATTATCTCATCAGGTGTAACTCCATTAAGTTTGGATTTTGACATCTTTTCTAATTGAACAACTAGATCCCCCCCCTTTACCTTAGCCTCTTCAGGAGTAATATAGACACCCCCTGGCTTTTTATACGAATAAGCCACAACCATGCCTTGGTTGCGCAAAGATTGAAAAGGTTCCGGTGTAGAAACGAGCTTTAAATCATATAGAACCTTATGCCAAAAACGTGCATATAGAAGGTGAAGTACAGCATGCTCCGATCCTCCTATATAAAGATCAACTGGCATCCAATAATTTTCTGATTTCTGACTCCAAGCCTCTTTGGTATTATGGGGGTCAATAAAACGCAAATAATACCAACAGGAACCTGCCCACTGCGGCATGGTATTTGTCTCCCTATAGGCTTTCTTTTTTGTTTTTTCATCCCTAATTTCCACCCAAGAAGTCACTTTGGCAAGAGGGCTTAACCCTTCTTCTGTCGGCTTATAATTTTCCACAGTAGGTGGACAAAGTGGCAACTCATCTATATCTAAACATCGCTTCTGTCCATCTGCAAAATGCAAAATAGGAAATGGCTCGCCCCAGTAGCGTTGGCGGGAAAAAAGCCAATCGCGTAGCTTATAACTTATACGAGGGCCTCCTAGATTATTTTCTTGAAGAAAGCCGCATATGCGCGTTTTAGCCGTTTCAGCATCCAGATCATTTAAAGATATCTGTTGGGAAAAACTATTACAGCATAGCCCATTACTGTTAAAAACTTCTTTAAAAGGTAAGTTGTATATTTTGGCAAATTCTGCATCTCTTTCATCATGGGAAGGCACTGCCATCACGGCGCCTGTTCCGTAAGATGCTAGTACATAATCGGCAATCCAGATGGGTAGTAACTGACTAGTAATAGGATGGTTTGCATAAGAACCGGTCCAAACGCCTGTTTTTTCTTTAGAAAGCTCTGTGCGTTCTAAATCACTTTTTGATGCCACCTCAGCCTTATAGGCCATCACTGCTTCTCTGTTAACGGAAAGAATATCTACCAAAGGGTGTTCTGGTGCTAGAACAAGGTAGGTAACGCCAAATAAAGTATCAGGACGTGTAGTGAAGACCTCAATAGATCCATACCCTGAAGGAAAGAGAACGGAGGCCCCCTCTTTCTTACCAATCCAATTTATCTGTAGTTTTTTTAAACCCTCTGGCCAATCAAGCATCTCCAGATCGTCTAGTAACCGTTCTGCATAAGCTGTTATTTTCAAAACCCACTGTTTAAGGGTTTTACGAATAATAGGATGTCCATGCTCACGACTCTTACCACCCTCCACCTCTTCATTCGAGAGGACCGTGCCCAGCTGCGGGCAATAATTAACCAAGATCTCTGCTTCATAAGCAAGTCCCTGTTTGTAGAGCAGGGTGAAAATCCACTGGGTCCATTTATAATAGCTTGGGTCCGATGTGGCTATTTCACGATCCCAATCATAACTAAGACCTAGTGACTGTAGCTGCCTCTTATACGTAGTAATATTTTCAGCCGTAGTAATAGAGGGATGTGTTCCTGTGCGTATGGCATATTGCTCGGCGGGAAGGCCAAAGCTATCCCAGCCCATGGGATGCAAAACAGAGAAACCTTTTTGCCTTTTGTAGCGTGCTATGATATCAGTTGCAGTATAACCAAGAACATGCCCTACGTGAAGGCCTGTCCCTGAAGGATATGGAAACATATCAAGTATGTAATATTTAGCTTTGGTCGGATCAATAATTGCTTTAAAGGTGGCATGTTTTTGCCAGTAGGATTGCCATTTTTTTTCAATGGCTTGAGGATCGTATCGTTTTCTATCCATAGAAGATTATTTGCTTTGAAGAGTTTTTTGGTGTAGAATAGCATAATGAAGCACGAACAGCATTATAAAAATTGTCTAGTACAATACTTTACAGAAAAACAAAGCCCTCCATGTACGCAAGATACGCTTTTTAAAACACTTAAAGTACCTAGAGCTCACAAGAAAATCTTTCAAAAAGCTCTGACTGAATTAGTAAGTGAAGGGGCTTTAGTTATTATTTCTGAAAAATATTTTTTAGCTAAAAATAAAAATCAAATTGCAAGCGGTATTATTCACGTACATCCGAGGGGTTTTGGATTTGTTGACACCCCCTCCTATGATCAAGATATTTTCATACCTAAGCATCTTACGCTTAACAGCATAGATGGAGATACTGTAGAGGTCCTTGTGGAATCTATTGTTTCCTCTAAAGGCCCTGAAGGACGTGTTCTTACTATACTTGAAAGAGGGAGACGTCATATTGCTGGCACGATCTGGCAAGAAAGCCCTACAGGGCTCCTAGCCTATGCACCTCTTCTTGGCAAACAGAAAAGGATTGTTCTTAAGGAATCCACTGATTTTCATGTCGGAGATCGCCTGATTATGAGTGTTGTCGACTGGGGTTCAACAGACAGCCCTGTTATTGCAACACCTATACATAAGATCGGATCTATAAATGAACCTAAAGACGATATTCCAGCAGCCATTGAAGAATTCGGCCTACGTCAGGAATTTCCAGATGAAGTTATTGCAGAAGCAAGGGCTTTGGGTGATTCTGTCCAGAAAATCGACATCAAAAACCGCAAGGATTTACGAAAACTAGAAACTCTAACAATTGATCCAGATACTGCAAAGGACTATGACGATGCTCTTTCGTTGGAAAAAACAGATAGTGGCTACACTCTTTGGGTTCATATTGCCGATGTATCGTATTACGTAAAGCCTGGCAGTGCCCTCGACAATGAAGCAAAGGCTCGCTCAAATTCTGTTTACTTTCCCGGTTTTTGCCTACCTATGTTACCTCACGAACTCTCTAGCCATCTTTGCAGTCTAAAAGAAAAAGTTGATCGTCTTGCTTGTACTATTGAAATGCATTTTGATAAGGAGGGGGAACTTCTCGAAGCTCACCCCTATCATAGTGTCATTAATAGCTGCAAACGCTTTACTTATAAAGAAGCTAAAGCCGTTCTCGATGGCAAGCTTGAGAGTCCCTTTAAAAATTCCCTAGAGCTTATGGCAGCCTTCTGCCTTTTACTTAAAAAGAAAAGGGCTGAACGCGGTAGTGTTGAATTTGGTATTGCCGACGTTGTCATGATCGTAGATCCAGATGGTATCCCTGAAGGATTTGAAAGAATCGAATATGATATTACCCATCAACTCGTGGAAGAGTTTATGCTTAAAGCCAATGAAACGGTAGCAACTCTTCTGACAAAGCGAGGGGGGCCAGTTGCTTATCGTGTCCATGAAGAGCCCTCTGCAGACTCCTTAAAAGAATTTGCTCAGCTAGCCCGGGCTTTTGGATTTAAAATAAGTGAAACTCCAACACCCATAGATTTACAAAAATTATTTGATGAGGCTACAAAAACACCTTTTGGCCCTCAATTAGCTGTCAGTTTTATTCGCAGTATGCGCCTTGCCTACTATTCCCCATCAGCTCTTGGTCATTACGGCCTAAGCCTCCCCTACTACACACATTTTACAAGCCCTATTAGACGCTATATAGACCTGGTTATTCACCGACTCCTTATGACGAAAGAGGCTCCTGAAACACTTGAGGAAATAGCCTATACATGCTCGGAGCAAGAACGCATTAGTGCTAAAGCAGAAACTTCCGTTGTTATTCTTAAGAAATTCCGTTATCTGCAAAAACTTCAAGAGGATGATCCTAATACTACCTTTAAAGCTATCGTATCCCGTGTTAAACCTATGGGTATTATATTTGACATACCCTCCCTTATGCTTGATGGTTTCATCCATGTATCAGAGATTGGTAACGATTACTATATTTACAACGAAGAGCTTCATAAAATGCAAGGCCGCCATACAGGTCACACCTATGCTTGTGGGACTCAATTTGAGATTCAGCTCTCTCAACTGGACTTTATTACTCTCGAAAGTAAATGGGAGCTAAAGGGGGGTAAAGCAGGCCAGCGTCCAAAAAAACCTAAGAAGATCTAAATTTATAAAAACCTTCTTAGAAGAGATTGCTTGCACTCAATGGATATGTTTCGTATAATCCATGAGCTTCAAGGAGATATTTCATGGTACGCATCAGTAAACAGCAAGAACGCAGAAGTATAAGCCCTCGCCGGCCTAAAATTGCTGGTAAAAAAACAGGCGCGCGCAAGGATAACTTGCCCAAAGGCTACAAAGAGCATGTTAATGCTGTAGGTCTTGATGCCTCTATTTTCATTCCTAAGATTTCATAAGGATTTTTAATGTCAAGACATAAAAGCTACGGAAGCTCAAGTAAGACAGCGACAAAACGCAACGTATTAAAACGTTTTGAGCGCATCGAAAAACTACGAGAATTAGGGCGTTGGAAAGATGGTGTAAATACCCGTGTTACAGCCCTTCCCAAAACACCTACTGCTTAATTTATGCATGTTCTGATTCAGAACACGCAAAAAGATCTTAAGCTTTCAAAAAGAGCTGCTAGAAAGTATATTTTAGCAGCTCTTCAATTTTTAGATGTTTCCGCTGATGAAATTCATGTTAACTTCGTTACTGAAAAAAAGATTTGTTTTATTCATGAGCGATTTTTTAATGATCCCTCGCCAACCGACTGTATTACACTGCCTCTTGATGAGGACGAAGAATCGTTTGGTTATAAATTACTAGGTGAGGTTTTTATTTGTCCAAAAGCTGCACTATCTTATCCAGATCCCTATAAAGAAACAGGCCTTTATATTGTGCATACCCTCTTGCATCTTATAGGTTATAGAGATGGCAAACCCGAAGAACGATTGAAAATGCGCCGTGTAGAAAAGCGCGTTTTAGCCCACCTTTATAAAAAGAACTTGCGCCTCGATATGGAGATAGTATAATAACTTACTTATGATTTTTATTACGATTCTCTCTTTTCTCGGTGCCTTTTTTCTATCTCTTTTTGCAGCATCTACTCGTAAACTTAACTTCACTAAACCTGCCTTTTTTTATCAGGGATTTCAAAGACTCTTTTTTCAAAAGAAAGAGACCGAAAGAATCTATACCGCTGTACGTATTATACGTGTCCTCTTACTGATTACTTCAGTAGCTCTCTTATCTACCTATATAAATAACCTTATCTATTTCAGCCCCTTAATACTCGTAGCATGGCTTGTTATTGATATCATACCCTCTATTATTGGATATCGATACTATGAGAAGGCCTTTGCTGTATCCGCGCCTATTGTCTCTTTATATTTGATTCTATTTTCCCCCCTGCATTTTATCATAACAGCTATATCTAAAAGCTTTATCGATGTATTTGCCTTCCCTCTAATGCGTCAAACAAGTACCGGAGTTACAGAAAAAGTTATAGCTATTCTAGAATCTAATGAGGGGAAAACTCCCCACGATAAAGATCTTATCCATGCTGTTATTGCCTTTAAAGATCGGATAGTTCGTGAAGTTATGATCCCACGGGTACATCTTTTTGCATTACCTGTAAAAACTACTATTAAAGAAGCCTCATTGATTCTTTTAAGGGAAGGGTATAGTAGAGTCCCTATTTATAAAGAACATATTGATGAAGTTCTCGGTATCCTTATGTATAAGGATATTTTAAAGCTCTTTGTAGAAGCCAAAACTTATGAAACGATTGAGGGCCTAGGGCTTCTTTCTTTAGATAGTCTTATTAAGCCCATTCTTTTTACACCTGAGAACAAGAAGGTGGCGGCCCTCCTCCAGGATTTCCGTTCTATGCAAATGCATATGGCCATCGTAGTGGATGAATATGGGGGCACAGAAGGTCTTGTTACAATTGAGGACATTCTTGAAGAAATTGTAGGTGAAATTGCGGATGAATATGATGAACAGGAGGAGAATCTCTATATAGATGAGGGTGAAGGCTCCTTTCTTGTTGATCCAAGAATGAGCATCCTAGATATTGAAGAGCACTTTGGCATTAAAATGCCTCAAGAGGGCGATTATGATACAATAGGTGGTTATATTTTTTATAAAGCGGGTGCTATTCCTCGAAAAGGCTTTCATATCAGTCATGATACCTTTGATATAGAAGTCTTAAATGCCACCGAACGTTTAATCTTACAGGTACGTCTTATTAAACGGGAAAAAATGGGGGATGATGATTGAATGGTTTATATTGCTTTTTGTGCAGGCCTCCTCTGTTTCTATATAGCTCACCTTATTATTCAGGGCAATTACAACAGCTTAGCTAAGAAAATCATCTCTAAAGCCACTGCTGATGCCAGGGAGATCGAATTACGCCTTAAAGAACGTGCCTTAGAAGAACAACTTCAAATAGAAAAAGCACAAGCATCTTCTAGAACTCTGATTAAATTAGAGGAATCCAAGCTAAAGCTACGTGAAGAACGCATGGAAGAGCGTCTTAACTTAATTGAGAAAAAACTCGGTACGATTGAGAAAAAAGAGTCCCTTTTAGCTTTACGCAAAGAACGTGTTAAAGAGGAACTTAAGACTATTGAGATAAAAGAAAAACTTCTTATCTCTGGGTTAGAAAATTTAGCTGGTCTCACGAGCGAAAAAGCTAAAGTCCTACTTCTAGAACAAGTACAAAAGGACGTAAAAAAAGATTCACTTATCATCTCTAAAAAAATAATAAGCGAAGCCTATGAAGAGGCGGAAAATAAAGCTCGCCGAATTATTGCAACGGCTATTAATCGCTACGGGGGGACCTCCTGTTCAGAGGTCTCTATTATAACAGTAAATCTACCATCCGATGATATTAAAGGTCGTATTATAGGTAAAGAGGGTCGCAATATTAAAGCCCTTGAGCTTGCAACAGGCATGAACTTTCTTATAGATGACACCCCTGGTGCTGTTGTAATATCAGGATTTGATCCTATACGTCGACAGATTGCCAAGTTAGCCCTAGGTGAGCTTATTCAAGATGGACGTATCCATCCTACACGTATTGAAGAAATTGTAGAAAAATCTAAAGAGACTATCCATCAGCAAATAAAAGCCTTCGGTGAAGATGCCTCCTTTCGTTCGGGTGTTATTGGGCTCCATCCAGAGATCCTCCTTCTTCTTGGGAAACTCAAATTTCGTTATAGCATGGGTCAGAATATTTTAGATCATAGTCTCGAGGTTAGTCATTTAATGGGAGTAATGGCTCATGAGCTTGGTCTTGATGCAAATTTAGCTAAAAAAATTGGGCTTTTACATGATATAGGTAAGTCCGTTACTCATGAAGTAGAGGGCTCCCATGCCCTCATTGGCCATAATTTTGCCCTAAGATACGGTGAGAGCGATTTAGTGGCTAATGGTATCGGCTGTCACCACATGGAAATGGAGGCAAAAACAATTGAAGCAAGTCTTTGTAGTAGTGCGGATGCTATATCAGGATCTCGTCCAGGTGCACGTGTAGAAGCTGTTGAACACTATATTAAGCGTCTTAGCCATCTAGAAAAAATTGCAACAAATATCCCAGGTGTTCTTAAAGCCTATGCTATGCAGGCCGGCCGTGAAATACGCATATTTGTAGAGCCGAGCGAGGTAGATGATCAAGGCATGGTCTTTATCGCCCGTGATGTGGCTAAAAAAATAACAGAAACTCTTTGTTATCCGGGAAAAATCAAGGTTACTGTTATTCGAGAACAAAGAGCTGTCGAATATGCCCTCTAAAATTGTGATTATCGGAGGTTCAGGTCTTCTAGGTTCTCACCTGAAAGATTTTTTTTCCACAGAGGGGTATGAGATCATCTGCTTTTCTCATACAGATATGCCGAAAGCCCTTCCTGATAATGCCATTGTTATTAATTTAGCCGGAGCAGGCATTGCAAATAGATTTTGGACAAAAAGTTATAGAAAAAAAATTATAGAAAGTCGTATTAAGATAAGTAAAAAAATTGTTAATACTCTTTCTCCCAAAACTCGCCTTTATATATCCGCTTCAGGCATAGGCTATTATGGAGATACAGGTCTCAAAATAGTATCGGAATCAAGTCCTCAGGGTGTAGGCTTTCTTTCGGAGGTATGCCAAAAATGGGAAGCTGCTAATAAGACACCCTTACGGCATGTCATTGTGCGCATAGCACCCGTTCTGACTCCAGAAAAAGGTTACCTAGCTCCCTTAAAAATGCTCTCTAGCCTCGGTTTTGCTGCTATACTAGGCTCTGGCAAACAGTGGCAATGCTGGATTCACCATGTTGATCTCTCGCGCGCTTTTCTGCATATTATTAATACACCCTACCTATCAGGTCCGGTTATACTGGCCTCGCCAAAACCTGTTCGTCAAAAGCATTTTGCTGAGATCTTATGTAAAATACTCCATCGCTGGTTATTTCTTAAAATCCCATCGTCTATCCTACGACTTCTTCCTGGCCGTATGGGCGAAGAGCTCTTTCTTTCAAGCTGTCGTGCCGAGCCCCAAAAACTAATCGATAGCGGATTCTTTTTTCTATACCCCTCTCTTAAGAAAGCTCTACAATCGCTTTGTAATTAGTTTTAGATTATAATAAAAAATTATGGATATCGAGCTAAAAAAAGTTACTGAGCATAACCTTAAGAATATCTCTGTAACTCTACCAGCGATGAAGCTCATTGTCCTTAGTGGTGTGTCGGGTTCGGGTAAAAGTTCATTGGCTTTTGACACTTTATATAGCGAAGGGCAGCGGCGCTATGTGGAGTCACTCTCGGCTTTCGCGCGCAGGCGATTGGGTAATGTCCATAAGCCAGCACTTGAATCTGCTACTAACTTGACACCTACAATTGCAATCGAACAAAAAACTGTGAGTCGTAACCCCCGCTCAACGGTTGGTACTATCACAGAAGTCTATGATTTCCTGCGAGTTATATTTGCAAGAATCGCTACTGCTTGTTGTCCTATTACGGGCAGACCCCTTGTTAAACAGTCAAAAGAAGCCATCTTTTCACATATTTGGCAAAAAGAAAAAGGCTCTAAAGTTGTTTTGCTAGCCCCCTTTGCAAAAAGTAAGAAAGGGGAATTTCAAGATGCCTTTGAGCACTTATTAAAACGGGGTTTTCTACGTGTGCGTGTCGATGGAAGTCTGAAAGATCTTGATGATGAGATCCAACTTGATAAGAATAAAGCGCATGATATCGAGATCGTTATTGATCGCCTTGTTATCACAGAAGTGGAAAAAAACCGCCTTAAAGAGTCGATAGAAACCGCCCTAACAGAGGGGCAAGGTCTTTGTGTATTACTCAACAGCGAGACGCAGGAGGAGACCCTTTTTTCTACAGAAGGTCATAGCCCTGAAACCGGTTCTTCTTACGCCCCTTTAGAACCTACAGACTTTTCTTTTAATAGCCCCAGTGGCATGTGTGAATCTTGTAAAGGTCTTGGGCGTTTGCGCACCTTCGATCTTATAAAGATCCTTGACCCAGAAAAAAGCATCGAAGAAGACTGCTGCTTTATTGGATCATCCTATGAAACTGTACGTTACAGTAACATCTACAATAATTTAGCAAAGCTCTATAACTTCCATGTTAAGACGGCCTGGAAAAATCTTTCCGATGAAGCCAAAAATATATTCTTGTACGGCAATAATCAAAAATGGACAAAGATGCAATTTGTCCATCCTATAACGCGTAAGCGCTGGACAGAGTTCATATGTTGGAAGGGTGTTATAGAGGAAGCTTTTGAACGGTATTTGCAAGCTAAAAGTGATTCCTATAAAGAACATTTTGAAAAAATGATGAGCAAGGGTATTTGTTCTAGCTGCCAAGGAGGTCGCCTAAAAAGTTATCCTGCAGCAGCCAGGCTAGATGGTCATACCATCCAGCAGCTCTCAACGCTTCCTATCGAAGAACTAAGTATATTTTTTGATAAATTGCACCTCGATGCCGAAAAAACCTTTATTGCTGAAGAACCTCTTAAAGAGATTCATAAAAGGTTAAGATATCTCATCGATGTCGGGCTTGGCTATTTAAGTTTAGAACGTGACTCCCCTTCTCTTTCCGGAGGAGAGGCTCAGCGTGTGCGCCTTGCTGCTTTAATTGGCACAGGGCTTGTCGGCGTTACATATATTCTTGACGAACCTACAATTGGACTACATCCACGTGATAACAGCCGTCTTATTGATACTCTTCACTCCTTAAAAAATCTCGGTAATACAGTTGTGGTTGTCGAACATGATGAAGAGATGATTGCCTCTGCTGACCATATCGTGGATATTGGTCCGGAAGCTGGTCAGAAAGGTGGGCATATCTTATTTGAAGGCCCTCCTGAAAAGCTTAAAAAAGCCAAAAACTCTCTGACAGCTGATTATATTTTAGGACGCAAGAAAATCTTTAAAGGTGTGGAGCCTCGAAGGGAGCCAAAGGGCTTTTTAAAAATCAGTGGCTGTCAAGAACATAACCTAAAAAATTTAGATATAACAATTCCTCTAGGCTGTTTTGTGGCCATTACGGGTGTATCTGGCTCGGGAAAATCTTCTCTTATTTCGGAAACACTTTTCCCAGCTCTTTCTAATAAGCTTAATAGAAGCCAGTTAGATGTTGGGGCTCACAAGGCTATCGAAGGGATCGAAAATTTAGATAAAGTTATCCTTATTGACCAATCCCCCATCGGACGGATTCCTCGCTCAAATCCAGCTACTTATATCAAGCTTTTTGATCTAATCCGTGACCTTTATAGCGAACTGCCTATGAGTAAAACTAGAGGGTATCTTCCTGGTCGTTTTAGTTTTAACGTTAAAGAGGGTTGCTGTCAACAGTGTCAGGGCATGGGCATGATCCGCGTTGATATGGACTTTCTTGAAGAGCAGTGGACAACTTGTGAAGAGTGCATGGGTAAGCGCTTTGATGAAGAGACTTTAGCTGTTCGATATAGACAAAAGTCTATTAATGACGTCCTTGAAATGACTATAGATGAGGCCGCAGCTTTTTTTACAGAGCTGCCAGCTATTGCCAAACGTCTCTCTCTTTTACAAAAAGTAGGGCTTGGTTATATGCGCCTTGGTCAACCATCAACAACAATATCTGGAGGTGAGGCCCAGCGTGTAAAGTTAGCCCGCGAGCTGGTAAGGCCGGCTACTGGGAAGACTCTATATATCTTGGATGAGCCCACCACGGGGCTCCACTTTAAGGACATAGACCTTCTTTTACAGGTCCTTCATGAACTTGTAGATCGCGGTAATAGTGCTGTTATTATCGAACACAATATGGATCTTGTGCGTTCAGCTGATTGGATTTTGGATCTAGGTCCAGAGGGGGGTGCTAAAGGCGGTTATCTCTTAGCAAGTGGTACTCCAGAAATGCTTGAAAAGTCAGGTAATGCCACATCTAAGGCACTTTTAGAGAAGAAATTTCATATCCCTAAGCGTTTTGAAGCAAAGCCAGAAACTCATATTCAAATTCTAAAGGCCTCTGAGAACAACTTAAAAGAAGTTACATGCTCTATTCCACGCGGCTCTATTACTGTTTGTACAGGGCCTTCAGGATCCGGAAAAAGCTCCTTTGCTTTTGCAACACTTTATGCTGAAGGCCAGAGACGTTATAGTGAATCACTCTCCCCTTATGCACGACAATTTGTAACTCCTTGTAAAAAACCGAAAGTAGAGATGATTACAGGACTCTCTCCTGCTGTAGCTATCGAACAAAAAGCCTCTAGTGGCAATCCTCGTAGTACTGTAGGAACGCTTACAGAAATCTATGATTTTTTGCGCATCCTCTGGGCAAAAGCTGGACAGGCCCACTGCCCTATTACCAAAGAGCCTATTTGTGCTATCTCTAAGGAATCCATTGCGGATAAATTACTTGTATCCTGTAAGGATAAACTTGTAGCGATACTCTCCCCTATTAAAGCTCCTGAAAGTAAAGCCGCTTTACAATATCTAAAAGAACAATGTTTAAGAGAAGGTTTCAGACGTCTTTACCTCAATGGTAAGATTGTGGAAGTAGATGAAGAAATCCCTTATGAATATAAGCGCAAAAATGAGCTTATGCTCGTTATTGATCGTATTAAGATAGATGTCCTAAATAGAGATCGCCTGCTTGAAAGCCTTGAAAGCGCTGCAAAGACAGGGCAAAATACACTCTATATCTTGGCAGATACTCTCATTTTTTATAATCTCTCTTTTTCTTCTAGTAAATGTTCCTACCCTCCAATTACCCCCCATACGTTTTCCTTTAACTCAAAAGAGGGTATGTGTTTATCCTGTGAGGGCCTTGGTTGCTCTAAATGCCATTATGAGCGCCTCAATCCACTAGCACGCTATGTCTTATTAAATAAACTCTCTATAGGGGCCTTTTGCCATCTGCCAATGGATGAGGCCCTTGTCTTTATTAAAGAACTTTCCTTAAGTGCAGAAGATCAAATTATCTTAAGTGATGTGCTCTTGCAGATTACGAACCGTTTTCAGTTCTTAAACGACGTAGGCCTTTCGTATCTTGCAATAGATAGAACCGCACCGACCCTCAGTAACGGCGAAGCACAGCGCATACGTTTAGCACGACAGCTCGGTAGTGGACTTACCAATATCTTGTATGTCCTAGATGAACCTACAATTGGATTACATGAAAAAGATATTGCGCAGCTTAACCAAGCGCTTATTAAATTAAAAAAACTTGGCAATACACTCGTTCTTGTAGAACATGATCCTCATACTATTAGTATTGCTGATTATATCTTAGATTTTGGTCCAGCAGCAGGGATTTTTGGTGGAAAAATAACCGCCTCAGGAACTTATAAAGAAATTCTAAAAGACCCTCACTCCCTCACTGGCCAGTATCTGTCTGGCAAAAAAAAACTGCCCCTTTTAAAAAAAGAGTCTCTTCTTAAAAAAGAGTGGCTTGAAGTAAAAAATGCCTCTGTAAATAACCTTAAAAATATTTCTACAAGATTTCCTTTAGAGGCCATCAGCGCTATTACGGGTGTTTCTGGATCTGGAAAGTCTACATTATTACATGATGTTATTGCGCTAGAAAGTCATTCTCAAATAGCACGCCTTGTAATCATTGATCAAAATCCAATCGGCCAAACAAATAGGGCGGATGTAGCTTCTTATACAGAAATCTCAATTTATCTACGTGAATTTTTCGCTGAACTTCCTGAGGCCAAATCTAGGGGTCTTCAGCCTAAACATTTTAGTCCTAACCACCCCTCTGGCATGTGTAGTGGCTGCAATGGTCATGGATATAAACAAATCTCTATGCTCTTTATGCCAGCCGTTACTATCCTTTGTAAAGAGTGCCAAGGACTAAGGCTTAAGCCCCTTACCCTTACAGTTGAATATAAAGGTAAAAACTTAGGAGAGCTCCTTAAACTCACTGTTAACGAGTGTCAGGATTTTTTTGCTATTCCAAAACTACTACGTAAACTACAGCTTCTTAAAGATGTGGGCCTAGGTTATCTACAGCTGGGTCAAGAAATTGCTAGTCTATCAGGTGGTGAATCCCAGCGCATTAAACTTTGTCGAGAACTCTTTTCAAGAAGTAAAAAAACTCTTTATCTTCTTGACGAACCGACAAATGGCTTGCACGCCTCCGATATTGCTCTTCTTTTACCTGTATTAAGAAGACTTATATCACAGGGGCATACAATTATTTTAATCGAGCACAACCAAGATGTTATTAACGCCTGTGACTTTGTTGTTGAACTTGGTCCAAAAGCTGGCCGGGCTGGGGGAAATATTATTTATGAGGGTATCCCATGAGAGTCTTTTTTCTAGCTATGCAACTACTCTTTCTACAGGTTGAACAAACCCCTGAAGAGCATGAGATCGGTCTTATGGGTGTTGAAACTATGTCCGATTCTGAAGGAATGTTATTTGTCTTCCCCACAAGTAAACTACAGAGTTTCTGGTCTTATGGATGCCTAATATCTCTAGACGTTGGTTTTCTTGATGAAAACCTAATCTTATGTGAAATTACCCACCTAGCTGCAGATCCTTATTGGAAAAAGCATCCCCTTATTCATACCCAGGAAGATCTTTTTAAAGCCTTAAGGCAAAACACCTCTTCGTATTCCCTTGCAATATCTAAAGAGTCCTACCCCTATGTAATTGAATTACCTAGCGGCTGGTTTAAAAGGCATAAAATTGACATAGGCTCTAAACTTTATAGAACCGATACCATTAGCTACTTCTACCCTTGATTCCGGATTGTAAATGCTTTAAACTATTTGTATGGGAAAAATCTTTTTAAAAGGGCTTCTGGCAATTTTGCCCGTTGCCATTACATTAACTCTTATTATTTGGATTCTAGATGCTATTGAACGCATCTTTGGATTTTTTCTTGTGAAACTTGTAGGCCCTGTGCACTATTTTCCAGGACTTGGTATTATTGTGGGTTTGCTTCTAGTCTTTATTATAGGCCTTGTAATGAATGCCTGGCTTGTGCAAAAGCTCTCGCAATGGGTGCATAACGTTTTACAACGCATCCCTCTTGTTAAAACTCTCTATAGCTCAATCTCCGATTTAATGGCTTTCTTTAAGAACCAATCGCGTAAAGCTGATAGTCGTGTAGTACTTGTGAAAATTGGTTCTATAAAGCTTGTAGGTCTAGTAACACGTGAAAATTTCTCTGATCTTGGATCCCCTTTTGTTCAACAAGACGAAGAGCTCATTGCTGTATATATGCCTATGAGTTTCCAGCTAGGTGGCTATACTATCATGGTCCCCCGTTCTTCTGTTGAGCTCACATCCCTCTCTGTAGAAAAAGCAATGCGCTTTGTTGTTACTGCAGGCATGAAAACTGCGGAGGATTGATCCTTCCCTATCAAGTGAGCTCCTTTTTAGAAAAATTCTCCGAAGGCCCTAGTCCCTATCTCTTTCTTTAATTTTAGAATAGATAGCCCCAATTCTCATGCATCACCCTTAGTAAATGCTTTTTTACAGAGATCAGACGAAGGATGATTTATGTAATAGGGCGAGCAAAGCTATTAAACGTCGACTAGGCCAAGTAAGTTAGCAAAAATATAAAAAATTAGGACTAGGTAGGGAGAATTTTAGATTTTACAGAATAATTGTTGCTCGATCATCGCTCTTCGCAATTAAAAAGGCTATTGTTAAAGAAAAGCCCTTAAGCACTTCTTAGCTGATGCTATCTTATCCTAGCCTGATTTTCTTAACATATAAAAATTCATGTATCATTAACTTTTAGCATCTTAAGATATCTTGGAGGGCGATTGGAAGATTTATATCTTACTTGCAATAAATTAAAATGGATATAATATTATTACATATTAGATAATAATCTAATATCAAAGCAAATTAATATTAATAATATAGTAATTTTTTATATTGAGGCCTTGCCATAAGCATTCCTTCTAATACTTCTGGAAATCCGTTGCTCCCTCTTCAAATCCAAAGCTCCGAGGGGGATCTCCAAAGCTTGGATATGTCTCTTCAAGAGCTGGTAAGCTACGTCTCAAGTCAGATATTGGGCGGACACGGAGGCAGCTCTCAAGCCAAGCCAGTAAACACCTCTCCTTATTTCGGGCCTACCCTAGGTATTCTCCATTATATGCAAGAGATTAGCGATAATCTTGATTTATGGGTTAACACACAAGAGGACAAAGTTGAAGCGAGGAATTTAAAGGCCCGTATCCTAAACGCTTTATGTCGTGCAGAGTTTGACCTAAGGCATCCTTTTGAGCTTACTATCAAAGCGATGTCGAATGGCTTACCCTCGAATAGTATGCTCAGCTCCATCCCCTCTTGCCTTGCTAACTTAAATCTCACGAAACTTAACTGCTCTTACTGCCCGCTTCTTACCCTACTTCCCGATCTTCCTAGCTGCCGCGAGCTTAACTGCTCTAATTGCCCGCTTCTTACCCTACTTCCCGATCTTCCTAGCTGTCGCGAGCTTAACTGCTCTAATTGCCCGCTTCTTACCCTACTTCCCGATCTTCCTAGCTGTACCTCTCTTTGCT
>VFKH01000030.1 GCA_009885615.1 Parachlamydiales bacterium | reverse complement strand
CTGCGAAAGAAAGCCTTGAAAGATTTGTCTAAGCGATCAACTACATTTTGCAGCACCTGAGAATGGACAATACTCAAGGATTCTCTTTCCTTTTTCAAAAGAGGAATAAAATAAGCTGGGCTTAATTTTTTTCTTGGTGAATCGATAACATTACATTTGTCACCACAGTGCAGCATAAAAATCTCAAAAATCAAGGGGGTTTTACTGTGGTTTCATCCAGTCTACTGCGTAAAATTTGCGTAATTGGGCTTTACGCAGGTGAATTTTTTGATGCGAATTTTGTGTTGTATGTCACTAAAAACGAAAGGCTTCAGTCGTGAAACTGAAGCCTTAATTTTGATTGGAGGTGGAGAGAATCGAACTCTCGTCCTAAAGCGTGCGATAATAGTAGTGCCTACATGCTTAGTCTCTTTTAATACTTGAGCGCGCCGAGAAAAGATACGGGAAATGAGCGTCAAGGTATTTTATTTATCTCGAATAAGGGCCCCTAAAATACGGGTAGAGCCTCTTATTCATACCAAGTTAATGACGGTATTCTTTAGGCCCTTGGTCCAGTCGAAAGATACCGTATCACCGAAATTAAGCGGCGATGAGAGATTCTTCTCTAGAAAAATCTAGGGAAGAATCAATTTTATTGCTGTTTGCAATTGTGTTTTACTCAGATTATTTAGGAGGTTAACCAAGTGTCCTCCGCATGCCACCAATACACCGACGTCTAGTCGAAACCAGTACACCCCCGTATTGAAGTCATTTTGATGATATAATAAACAGCCTAATTAGCCAAGGTAATATTATTTAATAACTGTTAATAAACAACTTACTCTTTATTAATCGATCCCTTCAAGCTCGAAGTACACTCAATAAAAACTTCGTATCTATGTGATCAAAAACCTTCCAGGGTGTCACAACCCTCAGGTCAGTCGAGCCCTTTCGAGAGCAAGGCTAGTAGGGCCCACTATCAGATTCTCTGGATGCTCGAAAGCATTCAAAGTTTTGTGAAGATTCCCTTTTCCAAAGTCGCCTTGGATGAGTTCCCCGCCCTTTTGCGTACAAAGCACATAATCCTTAAAAGCTCCCAGCTGTTCCTGCAGAGCCCAGAGCTGAAGCGGAAAGGATTCATATCTTCCTAGATACAATAGCTCTGGCCCGTTCCTATAATGTATCTAACTTCCAAGCTCCAAATTGAATCTTTATCTCTACAATAAAGGTTCTCTTATCCATCTGGAAGCCTCCTGGAGTACACCCTCTTACTGCAGTTACTAGATTTCGTTTATTCGACTTCTTTTAAACCTTAAAATAAATTATCTCGTTTGTAAAAATTTACTTGGTTTTTATCTATCAAGCCAGTTATTATTTCTAATGACTATAGAATGACACGCAGAGTTCACATATATGAACTTTAATCATAATAAGCCCAGTACGGTCTGTACAACCAGTACTGGGTTATTTTTATCTACATAATTTGAGCAGCTAGAGCTGCAAGCTCCGAACGCTCTGTTCGTTCTAAGCACATATGCCCAAAAATTCTTTGGTTCTTAAACTTACCAATAGCGAAAGTCAGGCCATTAGAATCTTGATCCAAGTAGGGATTGTCAATTTGGGAGGGATCTCCAGCTAACACCACCTTTGTCCCCTTACCTGCTCGAGAAATAATTGTTTTGACTTCATGGGGGGTGAGATTTTGAGCTTCATCTATAATCATAAACATCTTAGGAAGAGACCGTCCTCTAATATATGTTACAGCCTCCATCTCAATTTTTTTGCTGTCCAAAACCCACCTGAGCGTTTCACTATCAGGATTTTTACCAGCGCCACAGAGAAACTCTAAGTTATCATGAATAGGCTGCATCCAATGAAAAAGTTTCTCCTCTTTTAGACCGGGTAAAAAGCCAATATCTTTACCTAAAGGCATAATAGGGCGACTGACTAATATCTTCGAATAAGTACCCTCATCAAAAACCTTTCTTAAAGCACAGCAAAGTGCCATTAGCGTTTTACCAGTCCCCGCCTGTCCTACGAGGGTAACTAATTTAATATCATCTCTTAAAAGTAAATCTAAAGCACACCGTTGTTCTATATTAACCGGGCTTAAACCCCAAATAGGATCTTTATAACGAAGCATTGTGCTGAGCATCCCACTTTGTAAATCATAACGGCCAATTGCCGTGCTATTGTGAGTGCCATTAAGCATCACATATTCGTTGTGGATGGATTCTCCTTCTAGTTCTAACTTAATCGAGCCATCTTTCAAAAAGTTATCAATAAAGACTTTTTCTACATCTATTTTACGAAGTCCCTTCCAAAGCTTATCATAAGAAAATTTTAAGTTCTCATAATCCTCAGCCTCTAAACCACATGCTTCAGCTTTAATACGCATCGCAAAATCTTTGGAAACAAATACAACAGAGTTTCCTTTGTCTTGAAGAGAATAGGCCATCATTAAAATACGATGGGAAAGCGAAGAGGGCACAAAATCAAAACCCTTAATACGTTCATGACTTGAAAAAGTCACTACACGAATAATGGCACCATTGTCAACTTTCACCCCATTATGCAAATCGCCATTAGTACCTCTAAGGCCATCTAAAAGACGGATGGCCGTTCTTGCACTTTTACCAATTTCATCACGCGATTTTTTCATGGATTCCAACTCTTCCACAACTGCTAAAGGTATAACAAGATCACAACCTGGGAACTTGAGTATGGCTTCTGGATCATGAAGAAGCACGTTAGTATCTATAACAAAGATTTTTCTATTCATTTTTTCTCCTACTTAAAAGTCCAAAATAGAGCTTCTGAAACTTGTTTTCCAGGACATATCCGATGATTTCCCTGAGAAGCCTCCTCCTTTTGTGTTAGAAGATCCAAAGGCCACAGACAAATTTTAAGAAATCTGACTCCTAAGATATGAGCTGGTTTTATCCGAAATAAGTGTTTGATAAAGCTCTAATGTTTGCAATACACTGAATAGCCTAAAAAGCCCTAGTAAAATGTGAAATTAGCACTCGAGATTTTCAACTGCTAACTACTTATTGGCAAAAAAGACTCTTTTATTCTATCCTTATAAATATGTTGAAAGGCAGATTATGAAAATTAAAATTAATGATAGAATCTTATGCTTACCTCCATTTATATCAACAACTTGGGAACAGGTTAGGTCTTTAAAAATTGAACTAGAGCCTCTCTCCGAGAGGGAAATTCTAGTCATCTCTTTAGTGGACGGGCACCTCATTAAACTCGTTGACCTTGGAGCTACTCTTATAGAAGCTATTTTCAATGCCCATCTAAAATATCTTGATAATCTGACAAGAACAGCCCCCCTTAAAGACCCTCTAACACAAATTCTGGAGAAAGCTCGCAATACGGGTCAAGCCCCTTTCGGCCTGGAAGGGTTTTCAGCGCTTTTAAATCATAATCCTGAACAAGCCCTCCTCCCCCCCCTACCTATCGAAGTTTTAGGAAAAGTTATCCAGGCCGCTAAAACAATTACTCCCTATGAAGCTGCATTCCTTCCCAAACCTGAGCTGAATTGTAACTGCCTCCACTGCCAAATGGCTAGAGCCCTCCAACAAGCCGTTGCCTTGTACGATGAAATGGGTGGTGAGGAAATCAAAGATGAAGAGCTTGCCTTCCGCACATGGGATATCCTAAATATAGGAGATAACCTCTATGAGGTGCGTAGGACAGAATCACCTGAAGAACTACATAATGTTTTCCTAGGACACCCTGTGGGCTGTAGTTGCGGCATTCCTCATTGTGAACATATACGTGCTGTTTTGAATAGTTGACTCTGTTTGTGTTAAAATAGTATAATGCTCCTGTTATACCGCCAGATTACAGGAGGCTATATTGTGGGTCTATCTTATTTTATTTTACTACTTACGACACCCTTTTTGCTAACTGCTAAAGAAGTTCCCGCTTTTACAGGGAAAATTTCGGGTAATAAAGTACGCCTGCGCTCAAGCCCTCATTTAAATAGTACCGTTATCGGTGAGCTAAATAAAGATGATTACGTGAAAGTTATAGGAGAGCAAGCGGGATTTCTTGTTATAGAGCCCCCCTCAGGTATGAAAATGTATGTCTATCGTACTTATGTTTTTAATCAAATAGTGGATACAAATAATGTTAATGTCCGATTAAGCCCGAGTCTAGAATCGCCTACAATTGCGCAATTACATGCTGGTGAAAAAATTGTAGGAAAACCCAGTAGCCAAAACCCCAAATGGTTAGAAATTGATCCTCCGACTACTGCTAAACTTTATATAGCAAAAGAATATGTTATAAGAGCAGGTGGTGAGGACTTCTTAAAAGAGCAAATCGAAAAACTGGAAAAAGCTAATATCCTTCTCTTGAGCACCTATAGAGATGCTGAAAATGAGCTAAAAAAACCCACCGAAGATATGCTCATCGAACCTTTGATAGCTAAGATTGATAGCCTTAAAGAGACTTGGCATATCCTTCCAGAACATGAAAAACATGCCACCGCTTTAAAAGAACTCCTAGAAGAGAGCTCTAAAAATAAAAAAGTAGCAGCTTTAGAGGCTAAGATCGAATCCGTTTCTGCAGCCCTTGAAGCTCGTAAAAAAAAATCAGATGAACTACAGCTTAAATATGAAATGCGTATACAGCAACTCGAAAATAAGCTCCATGATGAGAACAGTCAGCTTATAGCTTCTTTAGAGGCTGCTCAGCTACAAAATACAAATCTTTCCCTACCCAATAATGAGGGCCCCTCTTCAAAATGGCAGATGATCGAGCAATCTTATCAAAATCAATGGCTTAGCAAACAGCCTGCTCTTTCTGCCCAAGAATATCAAAAATTCCAAAGTGATCATGCAGTTAACTTACATGGGGTTATAAAGTCCTATGAGCCAACAACAAATAATGCCCCTGGTGATTTTATTCTACTCATTAATGGACTGCCCTGCGCCTTTCTTTATAGTCCTTTTGTAGATCTTTCTATAGTAGTCGATAAAGAAATATCTCTTACTGCTGTAGAGCGTGATAACCACTATTTTGCCTATCCCTCTTATTGTGTTATGCAAGTTAAAATGGGGCCTTCTTGATAAGTGTTATTCTCATCACGTATCAAGAGCTCGACTATCATCTCCAGCTCTGCCTAGATAGCATCTACTGATAACTTTACACTTGCAATCAGCGCCTTATCCTTGCCGATGGTTATAAATCCAAAATATCTTTTTTACTTAAATGTCCCTTTAAAACCATCGAATTACCTAAAGGGGACCTCTCTACTGCACGTAATCGAGGTTTTGCTCTAGCTCATTATGACTGGATTAAATTCATAGACTGCGATGATCTTTTTGCCCCCTTTACTCTCAATACTTTGAGGGATATATATCAAAAAAAACTGATAATGAGGATCTTATATTCGATCAGCTTATTCATGTTTATAAAAAACCTTGATTATTAGTGCCTATTTTATCCGCCGTAGCGCAGCTCTTTATGTAGGTGGCTTTTACCCTTGTCTTGAATTTGAAGAAGGCTATGATCTTTGGCTTAAATTAAGTTATATGTTTTTTAAAAAAACAAGAGGAGTTACCTGATAGACTTCGTGATGCTAAACTTTCAGGCAACTATGCAAGTGTAGGGCCAGCAATTTTATAGACACAAATTTGTAATTTAAATAATTAATATATCTCTTGGTTTTCTTCGCCTCCTCCAATCGAGCTATATAAGGGCTACAATGCTAATATTGTAGCTCTGGCCTTGTGTGAAAGTAGGTTCTATACTCTCTCAGACATTCTAAGGTCATTAAAAGCATATCCTCGACTCTCAATTTACTCTTGCGGCCACCTTTGATTTTTTTACTCTATTGGCTTCGCTCAAAATCGAAGCCATCTTGTCACAAGTTGTACGCTTAGTCTATAGACCTTCGACGAAATTGTTCATCATTTAGTTCTTTAACTGTTTCAGATTTCATAGCGCTCCAAATAGCTTGGCGTATCAAGGAAATTTGATTTTGCTACCCTGCCCTAGTTTCGAAGGATGTCTATCGTCTATCCGCAATTGCAACCCTTTAGCAATATCGCGGTTTAGGAAATCATAGATCTTTTTCACAGCTTGCGTAAAAGGCTCTAGAGCTGCAAGCGGCTACTGGGCAGCACTTGAATCCCACCACAGGAGCTAGATAGTGTAAAGGGACCACCGCTAATGCGAGGACGGAATCTAGTTGCCAAAAGCGACTGGTCAACGAGAGCCATCAACAGCTATTGTCCCCCTCCTTTTTTTAGCTTAGGCATCGAGTACATAAGCTGAATTTAAAGTCGAACTGACGTTATATATCCTAGTTAAGATTAGCTTTTATATTCAGACTCCATTCTCTTTCTTATCAATCTATAGCAACTCAGATATCTAACTATGCCAACATATGACTTCTTAACACTAACCGCTTTTTCAATTTGCGCCGTGAAAACTATCCTATTCTGCTTTAGATACCCCTCCAAGATGGGAGCCCTCTCGGGCAGATCCTTTCCCCTACAAAAAACCTTCTCATAACAAGTTCTCACCGTTTGTATACTCACTCCTATCAAAGTCGCCGGAATAATCATGCAAGCGAAAGTCAGGTGCCCTACGCTCTTCAATGACGTAAGTAAACTTGCCACAACAATGCACTGTATCCGTCTGCCCCTTCTATCCGTGAGAAGCTCATCATTAGGGTGGTAACTCCCTAAATTCTTACTACTTATTCCACTACAACTCATCGCCACCCTTTTTTTTAGAGAAAAATATATAACTGTATACACTTAATAATACAACTATATATTTGCCTTTTCAAATTCGAAGTGCGACAACAGCAGAGTTCACTCTACGTGCATTTTAGACCTTTATGGGTGTACGATATTATAACACTTTTCTAGGTCGGTTACTTTAGCAAATGCTCTATTTCCAATATGATCTCATCAGCTAGATTGCACAAGTCTCTGACTCTTAGTTAGACATTGTATGACCAATCCATTCGTATGCTCATTTAATCCTCTTCCCCAAGAATGATATGGAGGAGTAAAATAAACCGTTGATCCGAGCCTTGGAAGCTATAGCCAGATGGTTTGCAGACTCTTTCCCATTATCTGCTGTGAGGGTGAGCACATGGTCTGATACAGGTTCTAATTTTCTTGTCAGGGCCGCTTGTTCCTCCTCAGCTCTCTTTTGTGGTACATGGACTAATAATGTCAGTTTTGAATGTCGCTCCACCCTTTATACAAAAGCTCCTTTGTGTTCTGCTCCTATAATCGTATCAATTTCCCAGTCTCCAATCCTAAGCTTCTCTTCCACGATTGAAGGCCTCTCAGAAATGTCAATCCTTTCTGGGATGCATCCTCTCCCAGCTTTCCCACTCCCTCGTTTATTGTATTTCTTGCCATGATGCCGTAGTTCTTTGTAAAGGCACCCACCATTGAGTTTGTCCTTCCAGATGTGCCTATAAATGCTTTCGTAACTCACAAATTCATGGCCATTTTCTTTCCTGAGCCGTCCTGAGATTTGCTCAAGGCTCCACTGTGATCTTAGCAGGGCTTCAATGGTGGTGATTAATCGTGGTGTCATTTGGAGATTATTCCTGGCAGAAGAATTCTTCCTTTCCAAAGCTTTTTCATGAGCCGGCTGATATCTATAACCCCTCTGACCTGCATTACGCTTAAGCTCTCGGTACAAGGCTGATCGATGCACTCCAAGTGTTGTAGCGATATTCGTAGTAGATTCGCCGATCTCTTTTAGGCTATACAACTGACATCTTTGATCTCTGCTCAGGTGAGGGTAGCCTTTGGGTATATGCCTCCTCTAGATGTTATTTTGGTTAAAAAATACCCTAGAGGTATCAGCCATCTCTGACCACTTTAAATTTTAATCATTTTGTCGCACTTCACTGTTGAAAGGGCCGTCCATTATACCTGTTTTATGTCCCTTAAATTCTGGTCGAAAATAAGAAGATTTATACAGGTCTATGCCCTTCTTTTTAGTCAGAAATTTTTGCACAGCAGAAATTTCTGTCCAAACTTCAGTACTTAGAAAAAGTATGAAATATTCAGCTGACTTCCCCAGATCTGATATTTAGTATCCACAAAAACATAAGGATAATTTTCGTAATTACCGTAGTGGCGGAACTCATAAAAGGGGCTAAAGGATACTTCTAAAGTGTTTAAAAAATTATAATTAAAGGGAAGGTCTACTCTGTACTGCCATTCATTACCCATGAGTAGATTTAATGGAGCATTACGCGGATCATTGCTTATACGTGATCTACCTTCAGTCATCCATTTAGCCTTAGCATTAAGACCGACACTATATTGGGTGTTGATATTAAAAAGGGAAAGAAAACCTACAGGGATATATTTAATAGAGTCGCGGTAGTGAAAAGTTGTAGGAGAAGGCTCTATGAAATTAATATTTTCTCCCAAATATCCATAACCACTAAAAAGAGTAATATAAGGAAAATTAAAGCCGATCCTTCCTTCTAATTGCCAATCTAGGAGCGTAGATTTAAGAGCTTTTTTTTTGAAATTATATCCTTTAATAATCCCAGAGGCTACATAAGTGTCCATACCCATATAGAGACCCCATTTTTTTAATCTGTTCCAAGCGATCTGGCCACCGTAGAGAACCCCCGACTGATAGGTTCCAGAAGCACGCGTTCTCTCAACATAATAGGCCTCTGGACCTATTGAAACAACTCCAGCTGTTAAATACGAGGTTACTAAGAGAGGAAGATAAATTTTTTTCAAAAAACCTTAAGATTCCCATTGTAGGTTTAATAGCTATTGGAATATATGATTAGAACTTTCCAAGCAAGTAGAGAAATATAATGCATGCAAAATTTAAGGTCCTGGTGCTCTTAATACCTCTCTTTGGCTCTCTCGAAGCAGGGTCACTTTATAGAGATTATAGTAAGCCTCTAACAAATAGTGACCGCCAAGATATCCGCTACATTCTTACTAACTTATCTAACAGCTCCTTAGTTACTATTATGTATAATCGTGTTAATATTGAAAGAGCGGGGGATCGTATCGATCCTATTCACCCTTTAAATTTTCTTTTATGCGTCTTTACTAGTTATGAACTAACGGCTTATATTCATAATATTAAAGAGCGCTCACTCGTATGGAAAGATTTTTATAATGGCTTGGTAAAAAGCCTCCAAACGGAGTCCTCAGAGTATAATCTTAATGAATATGTTAGTAATTTTGCACTCCAGTTACATCTTAGGCCACAGCCTTTAATCCAAGCCTCCTTAGAAAAGAATTGGGATAAATTTCTAAATATACTTTTAACGCAGGTGCCACGCAATCCTGATAGAGACCGCTATGGTGACTAATCATTGCGCGCAATGATGCAGACCCTCATATAAGGCCTGTCAACCCAAAATTTGGGAGCATAATCAAAATATCTTGATCCATCTAAAATTCTTATAAGCACTACTTTCGCTAAAGCTATGCTCTGGCTTATATAAAAATACAAATAGTTTATAGCATCCAGAAAATCTGATATCGAGTCAAAGGCCTAGTTTCGAAAAAGCTCCAATATAATTTCTTATACATCTTAAAATAATTGCCTTATGCAAAGGTTCAGCGCCCGCTACGCTGGCCAGGCCTCATTAAAAGCTCTCTATTCGTTGACTACTTAATTTTATTATTTTATAAGAAGTCAACGAGATTTATATGCCCTTATTGTTTACCTGCAAACTGATTCCCCTTCCCTTATTAATCCTATGCTTACTCTCGTCTTGCTGCATATCTATGTCAAAAAAAGAACGAACTAAAAATTTCCGTCCTACACCCTCACTGAAAGAAAGCAGAGAAATTGCATTACAAACCCCCGCCTTTAAAGAAGGCAACTGGCCAACAAGACAATGGTGGGAGCAGTACGATTCTAAGGAACTTACATGCCTTATAGAAATGGCTCTAAAAAATAACCCTTCTATTCTGGCTGTGCGTGAAAAAATAAATTTTGCACAAAATGAATCTATTATAGCGCGCTCAGCACTATTTCCCCTTATTTATTTTGATACAAGTGATCAGTGGCAATATTTAAGTCAAACAGGTCTTTTCCGAAACCTAAATCCAAATATCCCCTTGAATAGTAGTCAAATTGATTTTAGCCTATCTTTTACTTATGAATTTGATTTTTGGTATAAATACCGTAACCTCTATAATGCGGCGCTAGGCCGCCAAAAAGCTGCGATTGCAGAATCTGCCCAAGTTGACCTGATCACATCGATTGCTCTTGCACAAAGCTACTTTGCCCTTAGAACAAATTTTGTACGCAAAAGACTTTACCAGGAGCTTTATGATGTACGCCTAAACTATTTTAAGTTACAAGAAAGGCTCCTAAAAAATGCCCTCTACTCAAAATTAACTCCTCTGCTTTCTGAAGAAGCTGTTTTTCAAGCCCAACAATTGCTCTTTGCTATTAACCAAGAGTTGGATGTTAATAAGCATATCATTAATATCTTAGTAGGACGAGGCCCCGATACTCCTCTATGCCCCGAGGAAGCTCTGCCAGTGCTTCCTTTACAAATGGCTTTACCAAAAAAGATATCCTCTGATCTGCTATCTAGACGTCCCGACCTTATGGCCCAAATTTGGAGAGTAGATGCCCTAGCATATGATGTGGGTGCTGCAAAAGCAGAGTTCTGGCCTGATATCAATATTACGGCTCTTATAGGCTTTCAATCACTCTCTTGGCAGAAGCTCTTCCAATGGATCAATAACACAGTTGGTGCTACTCCAGGCCTAAGCTTACCTCTTTATACAGCCGGTATGATTGGTGCTAATGTAGACGCGAAAAAAGCTAGCTATAATGAGGCTGTCTTCCAATATAATGATCTTATCCTAAAAAGCCTTCAACAGGTAGCCGATCTTCTTTCTATTGGCCGTGCTATTTATGGAGAAAAAGAACGGCAATCTCAGATCGTGGCCAATAGTACCTCCAGATATAATCTTACTCTTCTACGTAAAAAGAAGGGAATCGACAGTGCCCTTATTGCTTATCAATTCCAAGAAGAACTCATTCAGAAAAAATTGGAAGACGTTGAACTTCTCTACCAGCAATATATCGTAAGTGTTTCTTTAATAAAAGCACTCGGTGGTGGATACCTTTGTGCAGGAGGATCCCTTCATGGATAAGAGTAAAAAACTTATTTTTTATTTTTGGGGAGCCTGCCTTGTTATCCTTATTATCTGTTTCTTTTGTTGGTTTTTCTATTTACGTTTTATTAAATACACCGATGATGCCTATGTCCACGGAAACCAAGTCTATATCACTCCCCTGCACTCAGGGTTTGTGACATCGATCCATACAGACGATTCCTTTTTAGTAAAGCAAGGACAATTACTTGTCTCTCTCGATAAAACAGATGCAAAAATTGCTCTAGAAAAATCGGAAGAAATCTTGGCCCAAACAGTACGGAAAGTATGTGAGCTTTTTCATCAAGTTTTTGTTTACAGAGCAGAGATTGATCTTAAAATTGCTGAGTTGATTCGCGACAGCCAAGATTATTTACATCGAAAGGGGGTCTTTCTTGAACAAGGAGTCTCGATTGAAGACTATGAACATGCCATTGCAGCCATGCGAGCGAAATATGCAAGCCTTAAAATGTCTGAAGCTCTTTATCACAAGACACTCGCTGCTGTCCAGGAAACCTCTATCTCCAATCACCCTCTCGTGATAGCCTCCGCAGATGAAGTTCGTAATAGCTGGGTACGTCTCTACCGCTGTAATATCTATTCACCCGTCGATGGGCTAGCTGCACAAAGAACCATCCAGGTGGGTATGTGGGTGCCTGAAGGTCAACCTCTCATGAGCGTTATTCCTCTGGATCAAATCTGGGTTAACGCTAACTATAAAGAAACGCAACTCAAATATATGCGCCTTGGCCAAAATGTCCGTATTACAGCAGATCTTTGGGGCATAGAACAGGTCTTTCATGGAACGATAGTCGGGCTGCCAGGAGGTGCTGGTAATGCTTTTTCTCTACTACCTCCTCAAAACCTATCGGGGAACTGGATTAAAATCGTTCAACGCCTTCCTGTTCGCGTCGCTCTTGACCCAAAAGAAGTAAAAGATCACCCTCTACGCATTGGTCTAACTTGCAGAGCTTTTGTAGATATCCGAGATACTAGTGGTAAAATAGTACCTCTTACAACAGCTGGATCCCCTCTTTATCAAACACCTATTTTTAAAAAAGAAGAAAAAGGGGATCATGATTTAATTGCTTCAATTATTGATAAAAACATGGATCCTAATTTAGCAGATTATAGCCAGAATGAGCTGAATCTTCCTCCTGTGATCATTAATATGCCCTCTATATTGGAAGAGGCTCTTAGACAAGATAAGATCCTTGAAGAGGCGGTTATTCAAAATGAGGGCTGAAGCCTCCCCCTTTTTTTTCTTTAACCTTTTTATGGCCCTGGCTTTAGCTATTTTATATAGCACTATCACTAATATGGCTGGGATCTATATCGCTTCTGAGCTTGGAGGCAGCCCAGAGATTTCCGTCTACTCCATGGTTTTTTTTGGCCTTGGTAATGTCCTCACCATACCTCTTACACAGCTACTTGCTGACCGTATTGGAGTAATAAGGCTCCTAGTCTATGGTCTTCTTCTCTATACCCTGTTCTCTTTCTTGTGTTCTCTAGCTCCTACTTTCCTTATTTTTAATATCTTTCGCTTCTGCCTCGGGCTTTCTTCTGGAATTTTTTTCGTTTTATGTAGAAGGATTCTGTTGACTTTTAGTCCTCCAGAAAAAGTTGAATCCCTCTCTTTTCTGATGCTGCTTTCCTACACTCTTCTACCTATTCTGGGAGTCAGTTTTGGAGCCTGGCTAGCTTATGAGTCCTTTTGGCGTTGGATTTTTTATGTCAATGAGCTTATCTCACTCCCCTTGGCTGCCTACTTCTGGATATTTTTTAGACATACCGATCAAAAGACACCTCATCCCTTTACGGATAAACTAGGCTATTTTTTCTTTGTACTGGGCATCGGCTCTATTGTCACAGGCCTTACGGTTGCACAAGAAGTCGACTGGCTAGCCTCCTCCACATTTATCATGCTTATGCTTATTGGCATCACCTCTTTTATTTTTTTTATTCTCTGGGAGCTTAATCATCCAACACCCTTAATAGATCTTAGGTTATTTAAAAACCCACTTCTCTCCTTTTCTCTCTTAAATCTGGCTGTGCTCTTCTCCTCTTATTTTGGCATAATTATTCTAATATCCCTCTGGCTCAATATCTATGTTAATTATACGCCTCTATGGATTGCACTTCTTATTGGCATTATGGCCATTGCTGGTATTGTGGCCTTCCTCATAAGAAAGTTTTTTCTACACAGTTTTGATCCTCGTTATACTCTCGCCTTCGCTATCTTATGCATGGCTCTTTCGTGCTATTACTCTACTTACTTTAACGTTGAAGTAGATTTTTTTCATCTTGCTGTAGCTAGATTTCTTTCAGGACTTGGGCTTGTCCTCTTTATTTATCCTCTTCTGCACCTATCTCTTCTGAGCCATCCAAAAGAAAGGTCCCATGAAATCTACGGTCTGTTTCAACTAACACGTGCTCTTTTTAGCAGCCTAGGTGCTGGTCTCTATGTGATCCTATGGCAAAGACGTCAAGAGTTTTTTCATGAGCGATTAGGAGAGGGACTTAATGTCTATTCCCAGATTACTAGTGAGTATTTTCAACGAGCTGTCGAGAGGTTCAACCTGACCTCAGCACAGGCAACCAGCCAATTAGACGTTTTTCTTAATCAGCATTCGACCTCCCTAGCCCTGAATGATGTCTTTGGATTTATGGGGTATGTACTCGTAGTTCTTTTTATAATTCTTCTACTTAGTTTTACTAAAAAAAAAATACATTCTCTTATAAATCCTTAAATCCCTCGTATGCTTAAGGTGTTATAACATCAGCTCGATTATTAACTAAGTCATAGATAAGATCTTAAGTTTATTATTTCTCAGGTTTAGCGATGGTTTTTTGCTTGATGCGTATAAAGAATCAATCTGGCTAATAATTCGCCTTCATCATTCACAACGATAGGAAGTTTAAAGGCATAAAGATAGCCAACAGCAGTGAGGCCTCTTGTTACTAAAGCCTTTAAAGGCTTTGTGATTATGCATTCTTTTTTGATGACATATTTGCAGACATATAAAATTAAACTATTTTTGAAAAATTTTAAGGAGGCGGCTTAACTCCTTCTCATTATCTTTAATGGGTTTTTCGACTCTTTTGATAGCCTGTTTTTTATATAGAGCCTCTAGAAAATCAGAAATACTTTTAACAGAAGCCCCTAGTTGTCGACAGTTTGCCCCTAGAGGTTTATCGGAAGTAACTACTGTATAGGCTCCTGGCTTTTTAATCCACGCAAGCTCATCTAAAATATAGCTGTCTGCGGACTGCCCTTTTGCTGTATAGATAATTTCTAAAGGCCCCTTATGGGTTCTCTGAGCTCCATCACCACCCCCACCATCAAATACGACGGTCAAGGATAGCTTTACTCCGAGTAAAGAGGCAATCACTTCCTGTCGACTTCTTTCAAAAGACATTTTTTCCTGGGAAAGACGAAATAAAAGATTGTAGCCATCAATAAAATAATGCATATATAGATATATATTAACCCAAGTTCAGGGGGTTTGTCTCTAAAAATTTATTAAAGTTAGGACTATTCTTCAAGCAAGAAAGAGGGTTCTTTAAAAATTCTAGATCTAGTGAACGCTAGCCCTAATTTTAATACATTTTAGATAAAAACCCGTTAAAATTGGGTTGTTCTTTTAAAAAAGACTCTTTTAGAGTATGAAAGAGGTTGAATTTCATCTTATCTAGTCAATGACTTATAGCAAAAATCGGGCTTATAGGAGATAATCTTTTAAATAAGTTTTTATTTTTACAAAAATAATATAGTTGATATAAAAGGAATCTTAATGAAACGTGCATTTTTAATACTTATAGTTATTTACTCTTTACCTCTTATAGCAGCGCTACCACCTTTAGCTCAAAGCCTCAGAGAAATCAAAGCTCTTTCACAAGATCCCGAGCTTTACAGCTTACTTGGTTCAGCTGAAATAATTGAAAATATTGCCAAAACACCCACGGGCTATTTAATTACTGGTCGCTTTAAACAAGTTGTAGCAACAATTGTTCATAGACATCTAACTAAAAAGCCCATCGGCCCCATCTCTTTTGAATTTACTTACGAGGTCGTCTCCTAAGACTAAATCCAAGCCCTGTAATAACTAGAGTAATCAAGAGCATGGCTGATGTTAAAAGAGCAGCCATTAATTTGCTTTCTTTCCCCATCAAATAGGCGCTCCAGGCCGAGCTTGTACGCCATACAAGCATTATGGATAAAAGAGCACCTAAAAAGGTTAAAATCGTTAGTGCTCTCTTGTTTTCCTTTTTAATATATAATCCGAGGACAGTAAAAATGATAGCTGTTACTCCTCCCACAATTAAAGCGCTCATCGCTTTACTTGGATTAGACAAGAAACCAAACAGCCCTAAAATGAACATGAGGGCCGCATAAATATATGTTAAATTCGCCATAGTAGAAAAGAGATTAAGAGATGTTTCTGCTAAAAGCAATATAAATCAGGTCGCTAGCCTTAAGTGAATAAAAGCCATTTTCTTATGAAAAATCACTTGCACAACGGAAGCCATAAGTACGATTAATCGTACCCGGATTATTACGATGACGATGGGCGCAACGCATATCTTCTTTAAGGCTCTTCCAACAACCTCCACGCAGGACTCGGTAAACACCTTGTAGAGGCCCCTTTGGCTGATTAGGCTCTTGTGCAGAGTACTCATAATAATTATAATCATACCAATCTGCACACCATTCATAGACATTACCTGCAATATCATACAGACCAATGTTATTGGGGATATAACTCATAACGCTTGTTGTATCAGAACTGAAGAAGTTGGCCTGAGATTTCTCGATATCCTCTCCTGTTGGGTAGATGTTATTTTCATTATCCCCACAAGCCGCAATTTCCCACTCAACTTCAGTTGGAAGACGCCTTCCAATCCAAGCTGCATAGCCCATTGCACCGTACCAAGAGACCCCAATTACTGGATGCTTAGCATAGCCTGATTCAATGATAAGCTTGCCTCCAACACGTCTAATACGCGATTCTCTCAGACGAATAATATCATGGTTTTTATCATCTTTTTCACTACCTAAATGCTCCAAAAACCGGATAAATTGTTCATTGGTAATTGGATGGATATCTATTGCAAAACTTTTGATATTAATGCGGTGTCGTGGCATCTCATCTCTATTACCATTCGTACTGCCCCTTTGATAAGAGCCCTCTTGAATAACAACAACATCTGTTAATAGAGGCTCAATAGCCCCTGTATTATTAACTTGTGGTTTATACTGAGTAACAATGCAATCAGAACGAATACGCTCTTCTATTTGTTGACCCACGGATATAGCGCTCTTAACAACTACTGGCTTAGAAAGCACGGCTAAAGGTTGATCCAAAGAAGTTATTCCTATAAACCCCTTTAGTTTTTCCAAGAGAGGTACTAGCTTATCTGGGCGCTTACCTGGATCCTGGCGCATACAAGAAAGAACTAAACTGTCCCAATCAAGACGGTATTCTGGAGATTTTTCAGAAGGTAAATCAAAAACACCTTCTGGGTAACTCTTCGTTAAAATAAAATAAATAAGGACCCCAAAAGCATAGATATCCGCTTTAGGGCCAACTTCTGTAGAGCGATCTAGCCGTTTTTGTTCGGGTGCTAAAAAAGCAAATGATTGAAGAAACGAGGACTGTAAAAGTGATATCTTAGAGGGATCTCCTATCAGAGGGAAGTAACGATCTTGGATAGGAAGAGGAAGGTGATTAGGTGTTGTCTGCCCAGATAGAGCCTCAAGAAGAACACGGTTTGTGCGCGCCAAAACAGGACCGACTCCCACGATACGTGAGAGGCCAAAGTCACTTAAAAAAAGCTCAGGAAGCCCCTTGCCTTTACCTATAAAAACATTGCTGAGTTTTAGGCCTCGATGAGCTAGAGCTGGTTTTCCATTAGCCGATGTATGGGCATAATCAAGGGCTTCTGCTATGTAGTAAATAAGCCTTAAAAGCTCTTCTTCTGGCAAACGCTTGCCTTTTGTCAGAATATACTGCCCCAGATTTGTTGTTTCGCTTACAGAGTCTACAACACAATCTGTTACTAAAAAATAGACCCCATTAGAAAAGGAGACATTGTGAATTTTAACGATATTCGGATGGTCAAGACTTGCCAAAATCTTGACATCTTCTTCAAACCTCTGAACAAAACTACGGTCTGAGGACATCTCTTCTGGCAAAACTTTTAGTACAACTTTCTGTTTCATGAAACGATGCTCTGCAAAGAAAACTGTGCCCAAGGAGCCCATACCAAGCTGTTTTATAAGATTGTAATCACCAAGCATGCTATTTTTCATATGGTTTGATTGTGGCAATCCATTTATTATCTTGCAAGGTTTCTTGCAATTTATTAAAGTTCTCAATTAAAAAGATATGTATCAATATTAATTAAGGTCGAGTTTTATGGAAAGTACCAAAGCTACCCGTTACGCAGCTCCTAGCCCCCAAGTTTTACGCTTTATGGAAGGTGTAAGGCTTTATTGTGAAGATTCCCAGAGCCTGATAACGCCCTCCAATCTTCTAAGGGCCAAAGAGCAAATTGCGCTCGCCTTAAGTAGGAGAAGGCAAACTGGAGTCAGCCCAGAACTAACCGATCATACTATTATTCCGCAGTCGACTTCTTCCAAGATTACTAACCTAATTGATTTCCTCCGTTGTGTGCCCCCCCATCCAGAGGCTCCTTCTTTATCCCGTCGTGTTAGCACCTAATGAATAAGGGATCGCTAAAGAAAGCCGTTGGCCTTGTTGCCGCTCAATTAGTCCCCCCTAATATTATTGTAGGACTCGGTTCAGGCTCAACTGCCTCTTATTTTATTCAGGCCTTGGCCGAGCGCGTAAGGCTTGAAAAGCTTCCTATCAAAGGGGTTGCCTCATCACAAAAATCTCATACGCTTGCATCTTCATTAGGAATACAAATGATTCCTAATGAAGATGTTACATATACTGATTTAACAATCGATGGCGCAGATGAAATCGATCCTCAGAAATGCCTAATTAAAGGGGGTGGTGGTTATTTGGTACGCGAAAAAATTCTTGCCACTATCAGTCATGAAATGATTGTCATAGTTGATGAGTCTAAACTTGTTAAAAAACTAGGAAGTTTTGGTCTTCCCGTAGAAATACTCCCCTTTTGTTATCATGCAACTATTCAGAAGATAGCTTCTTACGGTTTTCAAATATCACTGCGTGAGTCTTTTACCAGTGATAATGGTAACTTTATTGTGGACCTCCATGGAGATTTTGATGATCTAATCAACACAGAAAAGCAACTTTCTGCTATCCCTGGTGTAGTAGATACAGGCTTGTTTCTCGGGATCGCTGGGCGCGTTATAATAGGACGTGCGGATGGTTCCATAAACATTCTTAAATAAAGGATAGTCTATGAATACCGAACTAATTCCTATTAAATTAGATAAAATAGCACAGACAAGATCTTATAGCATGCTTGTTTTAAAAGCCAAAAATGCAAGCCGTTTTGCTATCTATATAGATCCTCAAGTAGGGCGTATAATCCAAATGTACCTGACAGGCTCCCTCAAAGAACGCCCTCTAACACACGATCTCATCTCTAATATTTTCAAGGGTTTAAATATAAAATATAAACAGGTTGTTATTAATGACATGAGGGATACTATCTATTTTGCCAAGCTCTTTATTGAGCAACAAATTGGAAAAATCACCACTATTATAGAAATTGATGCGCGTCCCTCCGACTGCCTGGCTTTTGCGCTTCTTAATAATGTTCCTCTCTACTGCACCTCCTTATTACTTAGTAAAACCATCCCTATTGCTGAAGACTGATTTACAAAAAACAAACAATTCCTCATAAATATTATGAAAAAGGAATGTTATGACAAAATTGCGTAAGGATATTTCCAAAGCCGATGCTTGGAACTTAGATGCCCTCTACCCATCTATCTCAGCATGGCAAACAGATTTTGATAGACCAGATAATCTAGCAGAGCTCCTCGCCCTTCGGGCAAAGTTAGATTTGATTTCCTTACCTAAAGCTCTTCACCTCTACTTTAATCTACAAAGAGAATCTGAAAAGCTCTATACCTGGGCTCATTTAAAACATGATGAAGACATCACTGATTCCATTTATAAAGTAGCCCATGAAAAGGCACAAAATCGTCTTCAAATCTTCGCACAAAAAACCTCTTGGTTAGCGCCTGAAATTTTAGAGATGGATGAACATATTATTACAGCTAAAGAGCTTCATGAATTTCACGTCTACTTGGAAAAACTCTTCGCATTAAAAAAGCATCACCTTCCCTCTAGTGAAGAAAAACTTATGGCTTTAGCACTCCAACCCCTCTCTACAGGGTATAAATGTTTTTCTTCTTTAACAAATGCTGACTTTCTATTTGATGAGGTATTAGATAGCAATAAAACTCCTCATGAGCTCTCCCATGCCTCTTATGGCCTCTATCTTCAAAGTAAAGATAGGGTACTACGTGAAAACACCTTTAAAACATATCATAAAAAATATAGCGCCTTTAAAAATACACTTTGCGACCTTTTACAAGGAAAAATAACCGCTCATCTTTTCGAGGCAAAAGCCCGTGGTTTTGAAAACTGTTTAGAGGCTGCCCTTAAACCCAAGAATATCCCTTTATCTGTGTATCACAGCTTAATAAAAGCCGTTAAAAGCCACTTAGAGCCTCTTACAGACTACTATACTTTCCGAAAAGACCTTCTTGGTTATAAGGACCTACACCTCTATGATATGAATCATATTTTAGCCCATACTTATACTATTCCCTATGCTAAAGCCGAAGATCTTATTATCCGATCCGTTCGGCCTTTAGGAGAGGAATACCAAGAAACTCTCTATAGAGGCCTTCAGTCTGGCTGGGTAGATCGTTTTGAAAACAAGGGGAAAAGAAGTGGTGCTTACTCTAGCGGCTGCTTTGATAGCCCCCCTTATATCTTGATGAACTACAAAGAGATTCTCCGTGATGTCTTTACACTGGGGCATGAAGCTGGCCATAGTATGCACAGTCACTACAGCCGTAAACATCAACCCTACCATTATAGTGACTACCCCATTTTTGTAGCTGAAGTTGCTTCGACGTTTAATGAGCAACTTCTCTTTAATTTAATGCTTAAAGAATCGGGTTCTTCTTCCGAAAGAAATGCTCTTATTCAATCCCAAATTGATAACATCCGAGCTACTCTTTTCAGGCAAACGATGTTTGCAGAATTCGAACTTTTTCTGCATACAGAAGTAGAGGAGGGCAGACCTTTAACACCTGAATGTCTAGAAGAAAAGTATTTTGAGCTTCTAAAGAGTTACTCTTCTCCTGTACTAACATTGGACGACGAGGTAGGGGTTGAATGGGCCCGCATCCCCCACTTCTACTATAATTTTTATGTTTATCAATATGCAACCGGGCTGAGCGCGGCCATTGCTTTGTCACAAAAGGTTTTAAATGGTAATGATAATGAGAGAAATTCTTATCTTAACTTTTTAAAAGGGGGCTCTAGTAAATACCCCATTGACCTTCTTAAAGAGGCGGGTGTGGACATGACAACAACAGCTCCTTTTGAGGATGCTCTAGCCTATTTTGCTCAATTAACTCGGGAACTAAAAGTTAGCAATTAACCGCTTGATTTGCTAAATTCAGCCTTGCAATATATTAAAAATAAGGCTATCTTTTCACCAAACAAATTATTGGGAGTAGTATGACAAAAAAAACACCTTTAGAGCCGCTCGGAAATCGCGTCCTAGTTATGCGTTTAGAATCTGAAAAAACAGTTAAAGGGGGCATTCTTCTCCCTGAATCGGCTAAAAAAAAACAAGAAACTGCTACAGTCATTGCAGTTGGTAAGGGCCGTGCGGATAAACAGGGAATACTAATTCCCCCTCCTGTAAAAGTTGGCGAGATGATCCTTATGGAAAAATACTCCGGACAAGACATTTCCCTTCATGATGAAGATTACGTAATTTTACGTGGTGAAGACATCATTGCAATTGTTGAATCATAAAATTCTGAGGACATATGGCACCTAAAGATATCAAATATAAAGAAGAAGCTAGACAGAAAATTCTTAAGGGCGTAAGAACACTCGCTAGTGCGGTTAAAGTAACTCTCGGTCCTAAAGGCCGTAATGTCATAATTGATCGTTCCTACGGTTCTCCCCACATTACAAAAGATGGTGTAACTGTAGCTAAAGAAATTGAACTGGAAGATCGCTTTGAAAATATGGGCGCTCAGATGGTTAAAGAAGTGGCTAGTAAAACAGCGGATAAAGCAGGTGATGGCACCACAACAGCAACTGTTTTAGCTGAAGCTATTTATTCAGAGGGTCTGAGGAATGTTACAGCAGGTAGTAATCCTGTTGAAATCAAACGTGGTATTGAGAAAGCTGTAACAGCCGTTGTTGCCCATCTACACAAAATCAGTAAAGCCGTTAGCAGTAAAAAAGAGATTGCCCAAGTAGCTAGTGTTTCTTCAAATAACGACAGCGAAATTGGCAATATGATCGCAGATGCTATGGATAAAGTCGGTAAAGATGGCACTATCACTGTGGAAGAAGCTAAAGGCTTTGAAACAGTACTGGAAGTTGTAGAAGGGATGAACTTTGACCGTGGCTATCTTTCATCTTACTTTATGACTAACCATGAAAATCAAGAAGCCGTTCTTGAAGACGCTTATGTTCTTATTTACGAGAAAAAAATTACTTCTATTAAAGAATGCCTCTCTTTGCTACAGGCTGTTGCTGAAAGTGGGAAACCTCTTTTAATAATTGCAGAGGATGTTGAGGGTGAAGCGCTTGCAACTTTAGTTGTTAACCGTTTACGTGGTGGATTTAAAGTATGTGCCGTGAAAGCTCCAGGTTTCGGGGACCGCCGTAAATCCATGCTACAAGATATTGCCATCTTAACAGGTGGTGAAGTCATCTCAGAAGAACTAGGTATGACTCTTGATACCGTAACTCTTGATTTACTCGGGCGTGTAAAAAAAGCCGTAATCAAAAAAGATGATACCATTTTAGTGGAAGGCAATGGTAAAAAAACTGCCATCCTAGAACGTTGCAATCAAATTCGCCGTCAAATTGAAGAGGCTACATCTGATTACGATAAAGAAAAACTACAAGAACGGCTGGCGAAACTAGCTGGTGGTGTAGCGGTCATTCGAGTCGGTGCTGCAACTGAAATCGAAATGAAAGAGAAAAAAGACCGTGTAGATGATGCCCAACATGCCACTAAAGCAGCTGTGGAAGAAGGCGTTATTCCTGGTGGTGGTACAGCACTAGTTCGCTGTATTCCGATTGTAGAAAAGTTAGCAGCTGCACTAGAAGGTGATCAAAAAGTAGGGGCTCAAATCATTGCCCGTAGTTTAAGTGCGCCACTACGTCAAATCGTAGAAAACGCAGGCCTTGAAGGTTCTATTGTTCTACAAAAAGTACTTGCATCTTCAGGAAGTGAAGGTTTTAATGCTTTAACAGATGAATATGTAGATATGATTGAAGCAGGTATTTTAGATCCAACTAAAGTAACACGCCTTGCTTTAGAAAGTGCAGCTTCTATAGCTTCGGTTCTTCTTATGACGGAAGCTATTGTTGCTGAAATTCCTACAGAAAAAGAGGCCCCAGCTCCATCTGGGGGGATGGATTACTAATAGTAACTCCTAGACATACTCCCTCTTCTTAAAAAAGAGGGAGTCTATTTACCTCCTTACCTCCTATAAATTCCTTTTATTTTACAGGCTCAGGAGCCTCTGTTACGTCGTACACATAGATTCACGTAATTTTCTAAAGCACCCCATAGGCCCTCTAATTACCCCTAATCACAAGTGTATATTTAAATATAAAATGATGTAGATAAGTCTGGATTTTAAGCAGTTCAAGCTTAAATCATCCTATTAACCTGCTATCTGGTATATTTTCAACTAAAAGATCTCCACAACCTCTCCAAGAGTTTATGTTCAAGATCCCACTCCCCTACTTCTGATTTAGATCGGCGATTTTTCAAAATTCCTGTGCAAGTACTACTTGGAAAAGGCCTTGTTTCATAAAACATACCCCAGATTATGTTAGTGATATAAGAATCTTCCAGAGGGCTAATGGCCAGTTATTCTTGGGTCATCTCCCTAGGATGAGCAGCTGTAAAAATACAATAGATAATAATAAATATTATATATACTATGAGTTCAGGTAGGGAAATAGATAAACAGGAGAAAAAAAATGATACCTTGCAAAGAAGAATCCGAAATTTCGTTTTGTGCCGGAAGTAAAGATGGGGCGAAGATAG
>VFKH01000023.1 GCA_009885615.1 Parachlamydiales bacterium | reverse complement strand
TTGCTTCATCTTCCGGCCCTCCTTCGGCCTTATAGATTAGCAAAAACTAACAACTATAGTGGTCTATTTTTCTGGGACCAGCATAGTCAAAAGAAGCTTTTGAAAAAGGAAAACTTTCTCCAACCACATTTGCAACAGCCTACAGCTCATGGACTGTTGGTTATATGGCTGGCCAAGCAGCAGTGAAAACTTTAGGCAAAAAGAAGATTTTCTTCTTAGCTCGCGCCGACAGTTTTGGCTGGGATATTCGTGATGGCGTATACACGGCTGCTAAAGAGTGTGGGGCTGAAATCGTTGGTTACGATGAGCTATCTCTTGGTACGGCCAACTACACCACCCTCTTACAGAAGGTTAAAGCAGCTAAGGCAGATGTCTTTATTGCATCTCAATTTGCTGCTGATGCTGTCGCACTCTTAAAACAGGCCAATCAAAGGGGACTGAATAAATATATGATCATCTTTAACACCCATGTTAAGGGCCCCGCATAAGGGCGTAAAGACCATGCTGCTGAATATAAATACGCAGCCTTTTTAGTTAAAGGAAAAGGCGCTAAAGAGCAAAAAATGAATGGGATTTATTTTCCGTCATTGGCTCTGCTGGTGGTAATCAAGTAATGCCATCGCTGAAGTCTATAGGTTACTAATACCTTAAACCATCCCCTGATCTTGTACACAGGGGGGCTTGATATAGAACTTCATGAGTAATGTGATATTGCAAGTACAAGGCGTTACCAAGCGCTTGGGAAATCTTGTGGCTGTTGATAGTGTCGACTTGCGCGTACGCATTGTTGTTTGCAATATGGATATAGGGTGACAAGGGATCTCAATACAGCACAGAATAGTTTGGCCCTTGGATTGAATGGCCTGGGAGTAATCCCTAGAAGCCCTCGCCTTTAGGCAAGGGAGCAGTTACAGAATAAGCATTGCATCACCATAGGAGAAAAAACGAAATTTTTCCTCAATAGCGTATTGATAAGCCTTTTTAATAAGCTCTTGACCCGCAAAAGCGGAAATAAGCATAAGTAAGCTAGAGCCGGGAAGGTGGAAGTTAGTTATAAGAGAAGATACATTTTTAAAACAATATCCAGGGTAAATAAATAAGCTTGTTGTACCAAAGCCTGGGGTTTTAAATGATTCAAGAACGCGCAGGCTTGTGGTCCCCACCGCCACAACCCTCTTTTTTTTTATAAGCTCCGCTGTAGCCATAGAAATATAAAAGCTTTCTTCATGCATAGCATGATCACGAATATCTTCTGTTTTAACAGGTAGAAAAGTACCAGCACCTACATGAAGAGTAACTTCTGCAGAGGCAAAATTTGTAAGTAATTCTTTTGTAAAATGAAGGCCAGCTGTGGGCGCTGCAATTGCACCAGGTTGACTTGCATAAACAGTTTGATAATTTCTTTTATCGCTATCTTCAGCATATCCACCGCGAATATAAGGGGGTAGTGGTAATGTTCCAAGTCTAGCCAAATGCTCTTCAAAAACCCCTGTAAAATAGAATGTACCTCTTTTAACTCCATTTGTAAGGGTTTCTAAAATAGTAACGTAGAGCTCCTTATCAAAGACAATGATTTCCCCCGGCTTTAGCTTGCCTCCAGGCTTTGCAAAAAAATGCCAGGTATTATTTTCCTTCCTCTCCAAAAGAAGCACCTCTACTTGACCACCCGTGACTCTTTTACCAAAGAGACGTGCCGGGATCACCTGTGTATTATTAAGCACTAAAAGGTCTTGAGGGCCTAAATAGTTCCCGATATTATGAAAAGAATTTTCTTCAAAAGTCCCTTTGTAGCGATCAACAACCAAAAGGCGTGATGCATCACGAGGATACACAGGATATTGGGCAATAAGATCAGTTGGTAGTTCGAATTGGTAGTTAGAGAGTTTATACACGTGGTATCGTAATACCTGTTTGCATCATATATTTACCGTTTCTTTCCGCATAAGAGGTTTCACATGGATTGCTTGCTTCAAAAAAGAGCACTTGGGCAAGACCCTCATTAGCATAAATTTTAGCAGGTAGTGGGGTCGTATTCGAAATTTCGAGTGTCACATGCCCCTCCCAAGAAGGCTCAAAAGGTGTTACGTTAACGATAATACCACAACGGGCATAGGTCGACTTACCAAGGCAGATAGTCAAGACATTACGAGGAATACGAAAATATTCAATGCTACGCGCTAGGGCAAAGGAGTTAGGTGGAATGATGCAAACATCAGCTACTATATCTATAAATGTACATGGATCAAAATTTTTTGGATCCACTATAGATCCATAAATATTAGTAAAAACCTTAAATTCATTAGAGACACGTAGATCATAACCATAACTAGAGAGGCCGTAGCTTATCAGTTTACTTGAAGAACTTTGGCTAACCTGCTTTTCCTCAAAGGGTTCGATCATTTTATTTTTTTGGGCCATTTCACGGATCCATCGATCTTCTTTTAAACTCACTTTCTCACCTCGACTTTTTTCTTTACCCAATATACCATGCGGGTGGTTAAGATGAAAAAGTTTTTGCTATTATCACTTCTTATTTTCGTAAGCATACTTTCTGCGGACTCAAAAAAAGATGTCTATACAAGTGGCTGGTGGACAGGTCCTCTTATTGCTTTTAAAGCAAGGACATCACCTGCTCGTAAAATAACTATTCTACCAAGCGTTGCCTATTTAAGCACGCAGGGTATTTATAATAATTCCTGGAAAATAGAGCCTAGCGAGAGATTTTTCATCGTATCCCCAAGTGTTTATATGAGTTACGGCATAACGGATAAATTGGAGTGCGGATTAAACATTCCTTGGTTATTTAATAGGCATCTAAAAAAAAATGGTAATGGTCTGGGCGATGCCTCTTTTCAAGTCGCTTATCAACTCCTTGAAGATGATTATGGGGGACCTGTTTATGACACCCTCTTTTTTGTAAGAGAATATTTTCCAAGCGGCCGCTATAGCAATTTAAAACCGGAATTAGATGGGACAGACCAAACAGGTTTTGGCCTATTTTATACAACGTTAGGATTTAATCTCCAAAAAATCTTCCTCTTAGCCAATGCCCGTCTCTTACGCCTACGTATTAATATAGCCTATGACTTGCCGGCTGTTGCTCATGTGCAGGGTCTTAATGCTTACGGCGGTGGCCTTGGTACAAAAGGTAAAGTTTGGGATGGTTCAACAATTTACTTAACCATCTCCCATGAAGTCCAATTCACCCAAAACTGGGTCTTTGCATGTGATTATAGTTATGAGCATGGGGGTAAAGCAAAGTTTTCTGGAAATCCTGGTAAAAGCTTCAGCCATATTAATTCAAGGCACTTACTTGCAAATAACGGCTACCCAGCTTGGGACAGCTTCAATGTCTCCCCTGCTATCGAATACAATTTTAGTCAAGGGATAGGTCTTATTGGTGGAGTCTGGATTTCGGTTGCCGGGCGCAATAATCCAGCATTTATTTCCCCCATTATTAAATTTTCTGCTACATTTTAACATTAATTCTCTTTATCAACTTTGACCCCATCCCTTTTTGATCGTATAACCATAAGGCCTTTTTTTTGTTGAACATCCTTATAATTACAATATGCCCCGTATAAAAGGAGTTACTAACTCAGCTCTAAATTATACATAAACATATTTATGCGAAAAGGAAGCCACTAACCTTAGCAGATTCTAAGGATTCCTTTAGCTTATAATTAAAGATTTCTTGGGAGCTGTAACCTGTAGGAAGAGAAAGTTGCCTTACACAGGTATGACTTGTAGGAAAGGGAAACCTCCCCTCCTTAGTAGGAGCGGATATCATAACTATAACAGGCTCTCCCGTTAGAGAACGGCTTCCTGTAGAGAACTGAAGCAAGTCTTTAACCTTTTCCTCATTTTGGGTGTCGATCCACTTTAGAAGATATCCTTTTGTGGAGACATCAGCTGTTCCTTCCCAGTAGATAGCTCCTTTAAAAGCCTCTTTAGAAAATGATCCTTCGATACTAGCTTGAAGCTCGTCTACAGAGAGAGAGCGTAAAGAGTGCCAACCTGGCTGCCCCTGCATAGCTGAGGCTATCAGATAAGCGGCTTCATACCAGGGGGCTTCC